>JBOGEU010000779.1:0-6867 GCA_050741995.1 Acidimicrobiia bacterium
CCTCCATACCGGCCGTTTGCGGAAAGCCCATCTCACCGCCCCCGTAATCGAGATCGTTGAGCGAGGTTGGCGGCTTGGGCAGCCCGGCGCGATGACGCCAGAGGGCGGTCTCCGCCTGGTAGGTGTAGAGGGGGAGCAGGCGCCAGCCTTGGTCGGCTACAAGATGCACCGCCTCCAGTAGGTAGGTGAACTCCTCTTCGGGGATGAAGTAGTTGAAGTTGACCCGCACCCAGCCCGGCTTGATCACCTCGCAGCCGGTGGCGATGACCTGTTCGAACTGCGAACTGGTCTCGAGATCGATGCCGAGAAGCCGGTGCCCGTAGGGGCCGGCACAGGAGCACCCACCCCGTGCCTGGATCCCGAAGAGATCGTTGAGCAGCGCCACCACGAAGTTGTGATGCAGAGTCCGATCGCCGTAGCGAATCAGGAAGCTGACTATGGAGAGACGATCGGCCTCGGGGTTGCCCAGGATGACGATGTTCGGGTTCTGCGCCCACGAGAGGATCGCCCGCTGGATGAAGTCGTGCTCGAGCCGGCGGATCGTCTCCACACCGACGGTCTCTTTGAGACGAAAGGCGAGACCGGCCCGGATCGACTCGATGATGGCCGGGGTCCCTCCCTCCTCTCGATGCTCGGGATCTCGTATGTAATTGTGATGGTCGGGGGAGACGTACTCCACGGTGCCCCCGCCGGGAACCACAGGGACCTCGTTGCGCAACAGCTCGCGCCGCACTACCAGGACTCCAGGTGTCCCCGGGCCACCGATCAGCTTGTGCGGGGAGAGGAAGATGGCGTCCAGATACTCACCGTCACCGGTGCCCGCCGAGCCCATGGCGATCGCGACGTATGGGGCGGCGGCGGCGAAGTCCCAGAAGGAGAGGGCGCCATGGGCGTGGAGGAGGCGGGCGATGGCCGGGACGTCGGAGATGATCCCGGTCACGTTGGATGCTGCAGAGAAGGAGCCGACGCGCACCGGCCGATCGGCGAATTCGATCAGTCTCGACTCCAACTCGTTGAGGTCGATGTGACCGTCGGCGTCCTCCTTGATCTCGATCACGTCGGCGATCGACTCCCTCCATGGGAGCTCGTTGGAGTGATGCTCGTAGGGCCCGACGAACACAACCGGGCGCTCCGACCCGGGGATCCGGTCTTCGAGCGCATATGCCTGGCTCAACCCGCGTGGGATCCGGATCCCGAGCAAGCCCACCAGGCGGTCCACCGCCCCCGTGGAGCCGCTGCCGGCGAAGATCACCGCGTGCTCGTCCTTGCTGCCTCCGACCGCTCGCCTGATGATCTCACGGGCCTCCTCGCGAAACCGGGTGGTCTGGAGGCCGGTGCCCGATGTCTCGGTGTGGGTGTTGGCGTAGAGGGGGAGCACCTGATCCCTGATGAAGTCCTCGATGATGGTCAACGACCGCCCCGACGCGGTGTAATCGGCATAGGTGACCCGGCGCAGGCCGAACGGGGTCTGCACCGCGCTGTCCTTCCCGATGACCGACTCTCTGACCCTCTCCACCAGGTTCAACGTGGATGCCCTCCTCGGTTCCGCGATGATTCTGTGAACCTACATGTGTCTCATAGGCATATTCGGTTCACAGAACGACTCTAGGAAGCAGATGAGCGACGAGACGACAGTCGGTGTTGGTGGGGAGGAGATTCGGATCTCGAGCCCGAGCCGGGTGATCTTCCCCAAGCAGGGATGGACCAAGCTCGACGTGGCCAATCACTTCGCCCTCGTCGGCGAAGGGGCGATCCGGGGGGTGTTCGGGCGGCCCACCATGCTGAAGCGGTTCATGGGCACCGTCGACGACCAGCCGATCTATCACAAGCGGGCCGCCAAGAACACCCCGTTCGAGACGGTCCAAATCCGGTTTCCCTCGCAACGACCGGGGATGATGAACGTCCCCCGCACCGAGGCCGACGTCGTTCGACTCGTCCAACTCGGCTGTCTCGACTTCCATCCCTGGCCGGTGAGGGCCGAGGACATCGACCATCCCGACGAGCTCCGCTTCGACTTCGACCCGACCCCCGGCTTCGGTTTCGACAAGGTGAAAGAGGCGGCAGCCGGGATGAAGTCATTGCTCGGCGAGGTCGGTCTGGTCGGCTGGCCGAAGACCTCGGGCAGCCGGGGGATCCACGTCTATGTCCGCATCGAGCCCTTGTGGGACTTCTTCCAGACCCGCCGCGCCGTCCTCGCCGCGGCCCGTGAGCTGGAACGGCGGATGGAGGGCCTGGTCACCACCAAGTGGTGGAAGGAGGAGCGCACCGGGGTCTTCATCGACTACAACCAGAACGCCCGGGACAAGTCGGTCTGCTCGGCTTACGGGGTGCGTCCCACCGGCTTCGTCTCCACCCCGATCACCTGGGACGAGCTCGCCGATGTCGCCATCGAGGACTTCCCTTTGGGCTCGTTCGCCGAGCGTTGGGCAGCGGTCGGCGACCTCACCGAGGGCATCGACGACTCCGCGGGCCGGGTCGACACCCTGATGGAGTGGGTGGCCCGGGACCAGGACAACGGTCTCGGCGACGCCCCCTGGCCCCCTCACTACCCGAAGATGCCCGACGAGCCCCCCCGGGTCCAGCCCTCCAAACAACGCCGTCCCGACGACGAGTACTGAGCCGACGCAGGCGAGGGGCGTGCCCTAGAGGGCGTCGCGGCGCTTCAGGGCCCAGGTGAGGGTGCCGAGACCGATGACGATGACGATTACCAGCTTCACGACCCCGCCTCCGACTCCCGGCGTGACCGGGCCCAGGCTGTCGGTGGCAGCGTTGCCGAACTGGTCTTCGACTCCGGCGTATATGGAAAGGGCGATGCGCCAGATCGAGAACTGGGCGAGACCGGTCACCACATTGGCCAGGATGGTCTCGACCACCAGGATGTAGCCCAGCCCAACCAGGAGCGAACGGGGCACCAGGTAGCCCAGGGGGACGAAGATGGCCGCATATCCGATCCCGGCGGCGGCGAACAGCGTCCACGATGAGAGGGCGATCGAGGCGTCACCCACCGCAAGCGAGGAAACGATGCCCGCGATCCATCCCCCGATACCTATGACCAGGGCGGCGGCCATCCCGGCGAGCATCGACTGGGCTGCCATGCTCACCCTGGGGAGAGGCCGCATGTAGATGTAGGGGAGGGTGCCGCTGTCCCGCTCGTCGCGCAGCGTGGCCGTGGTCAGGATCAGCGCGGCGATGGCGTAGGTGTACCCCACCGAGGCGACGATGTCCGTGTAGAGACCGGGCAGTTCCCGCTCCCCCGCATCGAAGCCTGCTAGCCAGTAGACGAGGCCCGACACCGCGGACAGGGCGAGGAGCCCGATGACCCGGCCCCGGCGCATGATCCTCTTGTAGAGATGGCGGGCGAGGACCATCAACGGCCCTCGACCAGGTAGCGAAAAACCGATTCGAGGGACTCGTCGACCGGCTCGATCTTGGTGAGGGCGATGGAGTGCTCGGTGGCGATGGCGGGGAGATCCCGGGCCAGCTCCCCCGAGTCCGAGGTCTCGATGTGAACCGTTCCCCCTTCGACTCGGACCCCGAGCACACCCGGCTTGGCGATCAATGCGGCCGCGAGACGGCGCGGCTCGGCGGCATCGACGAACACCCGGCGCGGCTTGTCGGTCATCGCCGATCTGATCGTGGCCACGTCACCCACGGCGGCGAGCCGGCCGTCGACCATGGCCACCACCCGGTCCGAGACCCGCTCCACCTCGGCCAATACATGTGAGGAGACGAGCACGGTCCGGCCCGCCGCCCCCAACTCCTTGAACAGCGAGATGAGTTGGGCCCTCTGCACCGGGTCGGCGCCGTTCAACGGCTCATCGAGGAGGAGGATCTCGGGCTCGGACACCAAGGCCGCCGCCACCTTCGCCCGTTGCCTCATCCCCTTGGAGAACCCGCCGAGGGCGCGATCCGCGGCCGAATCGAGGCCGACGGTGTCGAGTGCCTGCCGTGTCCGGTCAACGGGGTTGTCGATCCGGGCGAGCCGGGCGGCGAGGAGCACGAATTCCCTGCCGGTGAGACGCTCGTACACGGATTCGTCCTCCGGCACCAGCGAGATCTTGCGGTAGACGTCGCTGTCGGCTCTCGGGTCGACCCCGAGCACCCGGACCTGGCCCTGTGACGGCCGTTGCAGACCGGCCATCATCCTGAGCAACGTCGTCTTCCCGGCGCCGTTGGGACCGAGGAGGCCGGTGACCCCGGGCTGGAAGCCGATGCTTACCTCGCTCACCGCGACCTTGAGCCCGAACCACTTCGAGAGATCGGTGGCGACGATGGTGTCGGTCATGCCAGTCTCCGGTATCGGCTGCGGACGAACCACCACGACGCCACCGCCAGCACCACGATGACGAGCACCGACACCCAGACCTCGAAACCGGCGATCTCGGGGGCGTAGTCGAGGGTGTCGCCGAACAGGTGGTCCCTGATGATTCGAGGATGATGGTCGAGGGCGAGCAGAGAGATGTACCTGGCCCCGCCGAAGCCGGCCTCGGCCACCCTTCCGGCGATGGCCCCACCGGCGAAGAGGGTCCCGAGGAAGGCGGCGGCCGCGATCCCGGTTCGGTCGATGATGGTGGACAGGATGAAGACGACAGCGCCGTGGAGGGCGACAAAGGCCAATGTCGTGACCGGGACCTTCCACAGGACGTCGATGTTGTCGCCGAGATAGGGGAGAAAGCCCTCGGATGCGATCAGGGCCAATCCGAGGTGGAGCACGATCTGGGGGACGATGTAGATCGATCCCACCACCGTGGCGAAGGCGCCCAGCTTCGAGCTCAGGTAGCCGTCGACGGTGAGTGGACGCGAGAAGTACACCGAGAGCACACCCTTGGTCCGGTCCGGGATCAGCAATTGGGGCCCGGCGAGGGCGATGAACAGCAGGGAGATCCCGGAGTAGAAGTCGAACAGCCCGCCGTAGGTCGGGATCTGCTGGCGTGCACTCTCTTCGATGTTCCCGATCGCCCAATGGATGCCGACGAATATGACAGCGGCGACGACCGCGATCGAGAGCAGGGACCAGGGAAAGATCTTCAGCCGGGCCTTGCGCCCCAGACCGAGCACCCGGCGCACGCCGTCTTTGAAGACCGCCCGTCGAGCCCCGCGGGGCCCGAGCCTCGGGCCGTCGTAGGTCCGATACCCACGGTCGTAGATGACCTGGTCCGTCATTCCAACGTCCCCTGATTCATGAAAAGGTCCTCGAGCGAGGCCGATCCCCTGATCATCCGGATCAGGCCCGATCCGGTGCCGGCAGCCGCCGCGACCACCGCAGACTCGATGGTCTCGTCGCCGGGGCCGATCACCAGGCGTCGGCCGTCGACGGCGACTTCGAACCCTTGGTCACGGACCATCGCCGCCATCACATCGGCATGGTCGATCACCTCGACCAGGACGGTGCCGAGCTTGTCGAATCCCTTGAGCGGGCCGGAGCGGAGCAGGTTCCCAGCGTCGAGCATCACCACCCAGTCACAGGTCTGCTCGATGTCGGTGAGGACGTGGGAGGAGACGATGACGTTGATCTCGAACCTGGCCAGCCTGGTTATCAGGTCGAGCATCTGGGCCCTGCCCTCGGGGTCGAGGCCTGATGCCGGCTCGTCGAGGAGGAGCAGGTCGGGATCGTGGACGATGGCCTGTGCCAGCTTGACCCGCTGCTGCATCCCGGTGGAGAAGTCCCCGAGATGACGGAATCGCTCCTCTTCGAGACCCACCAGGAACAGTGTCTCCGAGGAGCGCCGCCGCGCCTCGCTGGAAGGGATGCCTGCCAGCTGGGCGGCATAGGAGACGAAGTCTGCGGCGGTCTGGTCCTTGGGGAGGCAGTCGCCCTCGGGCATGTACCCGATCCGGGACCTGACCACGAGAGGCTCCGTTTGCGGGTCGTGGCCCAATACCGACATCGTCCCCGAAGTGGGGTGAAGCAGACCCAGCATCAAGCGGAGCAGGGTGGTCTTGCCCGCCCCATTTGCCCCCACCAGGCCGGTGACCCCTGGTGGGATCTCTAGGCTGAGGTCGCGCAGGGCCACCACCTCGCCGTAGTCGTGAGTGAGGTCCGAGACGGTGAGCACCGTCATCCGGCTGCCCCTGTCGACCCGAACACTGCGCACGGGGACCAGCCTCTCACCCCACCACCTCGTGGAAGCCGGGGCCTTCTGGGCGCTCCAGTTGCTCCATGGTGCATTGCAACGGGTCTTTGTCGGGGCGCCAGCGATGAAAGCGGGTGGCGTGGCGGAACCGATTTC
This sequence comes from Acidimicrobiia bacterium, assembly GCA_050741995.1. Classification (GTDB taxonomy): domain Bacteria; phylum Actinomycetota; class Acidimicrobiia; order Spongiisociales; family ZC4RG35; genus JARDZU01. The sequence goes on from JBOGEU010000779.1 coordinate 6,231, forward strand.
CCTCCAACTGGTCGTAACTGACCTCCACCACCACCCCGGCCTCGACCGGGGTCCAGGTCAGGTCCTTGTCCGCCGACCAGCGGCTCTGGGCGCCGGGAGCACGGGCCTGCTCGCCGAAGCTGTCGGCGGCGATGAGCTCTTTGAAACGGTTGAAGATCTCGACCCGGTCGGCGTCTCCGAACCCGGAGCAATGCCCGATGAAATGCAGCTCGCCGTTCTCGTCGTGGAGACCGAGGAGCAATGACCCGATCTTGCCCCCGTCCTTGTGCTCCCGGAACCCGCCGACGACACAATCGATCGTCCTCCGGTGCTTGATCTTGACCATGGCCCGTTTGCCGTGTTGATAGGCGAGATTGGGCACCTTGGCCACGATCCCGTCGCAGCCGGCCGACTCGAACTCGTCGAACCAGCGACGTGCGACTTCCTCGGAGTCGGTCTGGGGCGTCAGGTGCCAGGGGTGGCCCAAGCCGCTCGCCAGGTCGACCAACCGCTCCCGTCGCTCCCTGAACGAGCGGTCTCGCAGGTCCGCACCGCGATCGGCGAGAAGGTCGAAGGCGATCAGCTCGGCCGGTGTCTGTTTGGAGAGGAGATCGATGCGAGAGGCGGCGGGGTGGATCCTCTGCTGGAGTGAGTCGAA
>JBOGEU010000780.1:0-1254 GCA_050741995.1 Acidimicrobiia bacterium
AGAACGGGGCCGAGCGGAGCCCTCTGAGACCTGCCAACGTCTTGGAGCGGAATCGGAGCCGACCGACGCCTGGCTCGTGCGGCTTCAGAGTCTCCGGCATCCGGTAGCACCCGTACACCGAGGCGAAGAGGGCCGCCCCCGCCACCACGAAAAACGGAGCCTGCAGACCCCAATGGGCGGCGACGAGGCCACCGAGTGAAGGCCCGATCGACACCCCGATCAGGAGCGCTCCCTGATTCACGGCGAGGAGCCGGGTCCGGTTGGTGGGGGTCGCGATATCGACCAGATATGCCAGCGAGCCGGTCATGTACATCGACGACCCGAGCCCGGCCACGAAGCGCCAGATGATGAGGCTGACGATGTCGCCGGCCAGACCTGATCCGACCATCCCCAACGCCACTACCAGCGGTCCCCCGACGATGGGCAGGCGTCGTCCCTTGGTGTCGGACAATGCACCTAGCGGAACGTTGAACAGCAGCCGGGCAAGGGCGAATGCACCCACGGCGGCGCCGGCTGCCGACGCCCCGAAACCGAGATCGCGGGCGAACAGCGGCAGCACCGGGGCCCATGATTCCCTGGCCCATCATCACCAAGGCCGTGGACACGGAGACCGCGATCACTCGTTCCCTACCTACGAAGCGGCGGCCGAAGCTCCCCTTGTTCACGGGGGGAGCTTAAGGGTGGCGCACCTGGCGCTATTCGGTCAGGGGAGACAGGGAGTCAGGGACGTCTCCCAGTTGTCGCACCTGAGAGACGTCCCTGAGAGTTGGGTCAGTAGTCGTAATCGTCGTCGGTCGGCGCAGAGTCGCTGGTGGCTTCGGGGCCACCGATCGCCGCTCCATCGGCCCCGACCACGAACCACACCTCGCCCACTCCCTGACCATTGACGTCACCCGGGTTGGCATCGGGTGTGTAGCGGTAGAGGGGCTGTCCGTTCACGGTCAGTTGCTCGGTCCCGTCGGTGCGGGGGGTGGTGCCGAACAGCGAGGCGTCGAGATCGGATCCGATCGGGGTGTCACCGGGGACCGCAGGCCAGTTGCCGGCGCAGTCGTCGTAGCAGGTGCTCTCACCACCGGTGTCGTTGGTGAACACGTAGAGCGTGAATCCTTCGGGGTCGACGAGGATGGTGCCGACATCGCTCTCGGAGGTGGTGACACCGTCCGCCATCTCTTCGCCTGCCGTGGTGGAGGCGGCATCGGCGGCCGTGGTGGTCGTCGCGGTCTCGGCAGCAGTCGTCGTCGAAGCGGGTGCCTG
>JBOGEU010000781.1:0-2244 GCA_050741995.1 Acidimicrobiia bacterium
GCAAGTTCGTTACAGTCGGCCTTTCAGGGCAGCTCGGGAATGGTGAGCGGGTCCGTGGGCGGCACGGTGATGGTGGGCACCGTCACATCGGGCACAGGACCGTCAAGTGGCTGAGCTGGGAGGGGGGGGCCCGGTATCTCGTCCTCGAGGGGCAAGTCAGGATCCGGCGTGACTTCCTCGAGCGGGGGGACCGATATCCCCTCGTCTCGGGGCACCTCTAGATCGGGCAGATCGGTCGTGACTGTTGGAAGGCCGGTCTCGAGTGGCATCGGCAGCTCGATCCCGATCTCCTCGACAACGTCTGCTACCCAGGACTGGACCGGGTCGGGCAGGGTCCCGGTCACCGCGGCGATGCTCGCTCCCACAGTCACCGTCAGCGCGGCCAGCCCGACCTTGGCAGCGGCGGAGACACCGGCCGCAGCCGAGGCCACCCCACCGAAGCCGGGGCCCGAAGCGGAGACGATCGCAGCCACCGATGCATCTGCCACGACGCCGGCGGATACCAGCGCAGCTGCGCCGGCGATTGCGGAGACTGTCTCCGATGGGATCTCCTCGACCAACTGATCGGCCAAGTCCGCTGCCCATAAATCGAGAATCTCAGCGCTCATGATGAGCCTCCATCCATGTCATACCCCCGTATCTCCAACTCGGCTCTCACCTTTTCGAGAGCCCGAGACTGGATGACCCGCACATTGCCCGGCGTCTTCACCACTGCCTGTGCCACTTCGGCGGTGTCGAGTCCGGCCACCACCCTGAGCAGGATCACGTCACGCTCCACATCGTTGAGCACGTCGAGAGCCGCCACGGCATCGGAGGCTGTCTCCTGCAGGACGACAATCTCATCTGGCTCGGAGCGGCGATGGTCGACGACGAATTCGGGAAGGGCAGTTTCGTTACGGGAGGGATTGCGATAGCGATTAACGATCTGTCGATAGGCGATGGAGAAGATCCACGAGCGAAAGGCTCGCCATTCGCCGTCGAAGTCTCCGATCCGACGAGCCGCCGCAGTGAATACGTCCTGCATTACGTCCTCGGCGTCGACTACTCCCCTCCCTCGGGCATAACCCTGAACCCTTGGCCCAAGTTCACTGACGATTTGGGACCACGCCTCGCCGTCGCCGGCGCGGGCGCGGTCGATCAATTGCGAGCTCGCAAACCCGGTGTTCAGTTTCGAACGCCTCGTTTGCATGCTCTCCTCGCGACGAGCCTCGATGGTGCCGGGCATACGGCCTGGTAATCGGGAATCGGGCGAAACCGTTACAGCCTTGAGGGATGATCTTGGAAGCGGCTCGATACGGTAAGACGAGCGATGAGTCCAGACTCCAGCAACGGCTGATCGAGCTACCGCGCAACTGCCCGGTACTGACAGTTGCGAAACCGTAAGCCGATGTCCCGGCCTGTCGCGGTCTCAGATATGGCGGTTGGGTTCGAGACGAGGACCTGGACTCGGCTCAGAGGTAGCGTTTGGCCATGTCGTACACGATCGAGGAGGCCGCAAGGAGAGCTGGGGTGGAGGTCGAGCCGGTCGCCCGATATTTAGGGGTGGGTCTGATCGATGTCGAAGGAGCAGGCGAGTTCTCCGACGAGGACATCCGGAGGATCCAGGTGTTCAAGACGCTCGAAGAGTCTGGCCTGCCCATCGACGGTGTTGCAGAGCTGGTCAATGCGGGACACCTGTCGCTCGGTTTCATCGAAGCAGCCGGGCAGTACGTGTTCGTACCCCTCAGTGATCGCACTTTCGCCGAGGTCAGCGAATCGACCGAGATTCCTATGGAGACACTGGCCAGCATCAGAGAGTCGCTCGGAGGCGTCCCACCTGACTCGGACGACCTTCTGGGCGAAGAAGAGCTCAACATCTTGGCTTTGGTCGAATTCCAAAGGTCGCTGGGCTTTCGCCTGGGTGCCATTGAGCAGGCTCTTCGCGTTTATGGAGAGAGCCTGAGACGGATGGCGGAGACCGAAGCAGAGTGGTTTCGGAGCGAGATCGTAGGCCCGATGTTGGAGAGCGGACGGACCGAACAAGACGTTGGTGAGTTGACCAGTGAGATCGCACCTCGGCTCGCCGACTTGTCTGATGAGGCGGTTCTGGCGATCTATCACCGGCAGCAACGACATGCATGGTCGGTCAACATCATCGACGGCATCGCGATGAGTCTGGAAAGGGCGGGCATGCACCAGCGAGCCCAAAGCACTCCGGCGATGTGTTTCCTCGACATCACCGGGTACACGCGGCTGACCCAGGAG
>JBOGEU010000782.1:0-1266 GCA_050741995.1 Acidimicrobiia bacterium
TTCGTCCATGGCGATGGGGTTGATGAGTTCGACGGTCATGGTGGTGTTGTCGCCGGGCATGCACATCTCGACGCCTTCGGGGAGTTCGATGCTGCCGGTGATGTCGGTGGTCCGGAAGTAGAACTGAGGCCGGTAGTTGGTGAAGAACGGCTTGTGGCGGCCGCCTTCTTCCTTGGTGAGGACGTACACCTGGGCTTCGAAGTGGGTGTGGGGGGTGATGGATCCGGGCTTGGCCAGGACCTGGCCCCGTTCGACGTCTTCTTTCTTGGTGCCACGCAAAAGGACCCCGATGTTGTCGCCGGCTTGGCCCTGGTCCAGGAGCTTGCGGAACATCTCCACGCCGGTGCACACGGTCTTGGTGGTGGGACGGATCCCCACGATCTCGATCTCGTCGGAGACCTTGACCACGCCCTGTTCGACCTTGCCGGTCACGACCGTGCCCCGACCCGTGATCGAAAACACGTCCTCGATCGGCATCAGGAACGGCTTGTCCAGGTCCCGGACCGGTTCGGGCACGAAACTGTCCACGGCGTCCATGAGCTCGGTGATCCCCGGCGTCCACGCCGGGTCCCCCTCCAACGCCTTGAGCGCCGAGACCCGCACCACCGGGGTGTCATCACCCGGGAACCCGTACTCGGTCAACAGCTCCCGGACCTCCAACTCCACCAGCTCCAACAGCTCCTCGTCATCGACCGCGTCCACCTTGTTCAACGCCACCACGATCGACGGCACCCCCACCTGACGGGCCAACAACACGTGCTCCCGGGTCTGGGGCATGGGCCCATCGGTGGCCGCCACCACCAGGATCGCCCCATCCACCTGCGCCGCCCCCGTGATCATGTTCTTGATGTAATCCGCGTGCCCCGGCATATCCACATGCGCGTAATGCCGGTTCGGGGTCTCGTACTCCACATGCGAAATATTGATCGTGATCCCCCGCTGCTTCTCCTCCGGCGCCTTATCAATCTGATCAAACGGCGTGAACGACGCCAACCCCTTATCCGCCATCGTCTTCGTAATCGCCGCCGTCAACGTCGTCTTCCCATGATCAATATGACCCATCGTCCCAATATTCACATGCGGCTTCGTACGCTCAAACTTCGCCTTGCTCATGGCTGCTTCATCCCTCTTGGTGGTTCGTGGGTTGTCAAAGGACGCTGTTGATCGATCTCGGCGGACCGGCTACTCGCCCCGTACCCGCTTGATGATCTCGGAGGCGATGCCCTCCGGGACCTGCTGGTAGGAGTGGAACTGCATGGTGTACGT
>JBOGEU010000783.1:0-3381 GCA_050741995.1 Acidimicrobiia bacterium
GGCCACAACATATCGGATGTGCTCGAGATGTCGGTCGAGGAGGCGTTGGGCTTCTTCGAGAACCAGCCCAAGATCGTCCGCATCCTGCAGACCCTCTACGACGTGGGCCTGGGCTACGTGAGGTTGGGCCAACCGGCGACCACCCTCTCCGGTGGCGAGGCGCAACGAATCAAGCTCGCCTCGGAACTGGGCAAACGGGCTACCGGCCGCACCTTCTACATCCTCGACGAGCCCACCACCGGGCTCCACTTCGAGGACATCCGAAAGCTGCTCCAGGTGCTGCAGCGGCTGGTCGACGCCGGGAACACGGTGGTGGTCATCGAGCACAACCTCGATGTGGTGAAGTCGGTCGACCATGTGATCGATCTCGGGCCGGAAGGGGGAAGCGGCGGCGGCCGGGTCATCGCCCGTGGCACCCCCGAGGAGGTGGCCCAGGTGGGGGAGAGCTACACCGGGAAATTTCTGCGGGAACTGGTTGGGGGCTGACCCTTAGGCGCCGAAAATAAGTCTCGGTGTTCTTCAACTCGCTCGTATTCGCGCTCTTCTTGCCGACATTGGTCGGTCTGTACTGGATCCTGCCCCACCGATGGAGGGCTTACCTCCTGCTGGTTGCGTCCTACGTCTTCTACGGGTGGTGGGATGTCCGCTTCCTCAGCCTGATAATGATCTCGACAGTGGTCGACTGGTACGTGTCCCGTCGGCTGGACTCGACCGAGGGGGAGTCCCAACGACGCCGATGGCTTCTGGTCAGCGTCATCAGCAACCTGGGCATGCTCGGATTCTTCAAGTACTGGAACTTCTTCACCGATTCGGCAGCCACTTTGCTGGCCTCGATGGGTCTCGAGCCCAACCTCCCCACCCTGCAGGTCGTTCTTCCGGTGGGAATCTCGTTCTACACGTTCCAGACCTTGTCCTATGTCATCGACGTCTATCGGAAGGACTTGGAATCAGAGCCGAAGCTCACTCAATTCGCCCTGTTCGTGGCGTTCTTCCCACAACTCGTGGCCGGGCCGATCGAGCGGGCTCGGCACCTGATGCCGCAGCTGAGGAGCCTGCCCAACTCGATGCGCCAGATCGACTGGAGCGGTTCCGCACTCCTCGTCGCCCGGGGCCTGTTCCGCAAAGTTGTCATCGCCGATGGCCTTGCCCCGCTGGTCAACGAGGTTTTCGCCACCCCGGGAAGGTACGGGAGCATCACGGTGGCGGCAGGCGTTATCGCCTTTTCGCTGCAGATCTACGGTGATTTCGCGGGCTACACCGACATCGCCCGCGGCACAGCACGGCTGTTCGGCGTCGATTTGATGGAGAACTTCAAGGCGCCGTATCTCTCCAAGGGCTTCAGTGAGTTCTGGCGTCGTTGGCACATCTCTCTATCTACCTGGCTGCGCGACTACCTGTACGTACCCCTGGGCGGCAATCGAAACGGCCGGTGGCGAACGTATCGCAACCTCATGATCACGATGTTGCTAGGCGGCCTGTGGCATGGAGCGGCCTGGGGGTTTCTGCTCTGGGGTGGGCTCCACGGTGCCTATCTCGCCATCGAACGATGGATCCGTGACCGAAGACGCGCTTCGACTGCCACCCGTCTTCCGGTGGCCCTCGTCTTCGGCGTCGTGACCCTGACCTGGATCCCGTTTCGTGCGCCTTCCTTTGCAGATGGCATCGAGGTTCTCCGGGCACTGCTTGGCCCTGTGACCGGCGCGCAGCTCAATGCAGCGCCATTGGTGGTCGGGTTGATGGGCCTGCTAACCATGGTCATCGACAAGGCCGATGTGGGCGGCCGACTCAATCCCGTCGAAGGCGCACCTTCGATCGTGCGCGGTCTTGCATACGGCACCGCGATGGTCGCGGCGATCATGTTCGCTTCGGTGTCAGCCGTCCCCTTCATCTACTTCCAGTTCTGATGAGATCCATCGGCAAGCATTGGTTGGTCATAGCCGGGGTGCTGAGTGCTCTGATGGCAAGTGAGGCCGCCCTGCGGGTGTTTCAGGCCGAAATTCCCGAGTCGTCCACGTGGCCGACGGTTGAGACGGAGGTCAAGAGTCGGCAAATCAATGAGATGTCCACAGATGTCGACGTCCTCTTCCTCGGATCCAGCGTAACCGAAGCCGCAGTCGATCCAGCCTTGTTGATCGATCGAGCCGAGAGCTACTCCGTGTACAACGCCGCGCTTCCCTTCTCGACGCCGTTGTCAGATGAGGTGTGGCTGGACGAGGTCATCCTCCCCCGTATGACCCCGTCGGTGGTGATCTACGGGATCGCGGCGTGGCCGCCGCACAGCACGATCGGAAACGATCTCCTGCGCGCAGGGATCGAGGCGGTAGCAAGAAAGGACGAGTCACGTTTGGCCGAGTCCATTGCCCTCATCGACAACAAGGGCCTTCTCGCCGACTGGGACGAGCGCCGCACCCGCCAAAACCTGATCGTGACCGGTCCTTGGACCGATGAGGGGCACATGCGTGGCTACTACGACATGGCACGGACCAGCATCGCAGGCGCATATTCCTCGTTCGGGACAGCAACGATGAGCAGTGACAATCTCTCCGCGTTGCGCACCAAAGTCGGTGAGCTGACCGACAGTGGTATCAAGGTCGCGCTGATGATCGAGCCTGGGCGCTTCCCGGGCGAGGTCCGGGACTCAGATCTCGAGGCCTACGTAGCTTCAGTCATGGCGATCGGCGAAAAGCTGGGGGTGCCGGTCTGGGACACCTATCACGTCGAGTGGGATGAGGGCTACTTCGTGGACGAAGCCCACTTCAATCGAAGAGGCACGGTGGCGTTCACCCACTACATCGGTCCGTTCATCGAGGAACTCGTCAGCGGCTGAGCCTCAACCACGGTCTGGATGCTGCCGATGTACCCTGACACCGCTTTGGAGGGTTCCGACGTGTTCGACATGCGCCGCTCGGCATTGGGCGGTTTTCACGAGCTGGAAGGCAAGCATGCCGTGGTCATGGGCGGGGCGGGATTCCTCGGCTCCCACGTGTGCACCTGGCTGGTCTACTCGGGGGCCAAGGTCACCTGCATCGACAATCTGATCACGGGCAATGCCTCCAACGTCTCCCATCTCCTCGGTGACAAGAAGTTCAGGATCATCGACTACGACGTCACCGACTACCTCCATGTACCGGGTGATGTCGACTACGTGCTCAACTTCGCCTCACCGGCCTCGCCGGTCGACTACCTCAAGTGGCCGATTCACACCCTCAAGGTCGGCGCCTTCGGGACTCACAAGGGGCTGGGGCTGGCCTACGAGAAGGAAGCGACATTCTTTCTCGCCTCCACCTCCGAGGTCTACGGCGACCCACAGGTCAACCCCCAGCCTGAGACCTATTGGGGCAACGTGAACCCCAACGGGCCCCGCGGGGTTTATGACGAGGC
>JBOGEU010000784.1:0-4010 GCA_050741995.1 Acidimicrobiia bacterium
CTCGAGGAGACGGGACCTGATCGAATCGAGCCGATCGGTCCATGGCTCGACAGTAGGGCGATAGAGGATATTGGACCCTTCGAAGTTCCCGTGCTGCGTGGCCCCGAAGAATCGGGCCGCCTCGGCGCCATCCTCCGGACCCAGCACCTGCTCCAGCTCATCGGTGGTCCAGACGTAGAACTTGCCCTCGACCCCCTCGGAGTCGGCGTCCTCCGCGGAGAAGAACCCGCCCTCGGGATGGCGAAGGTCGTTCAACAGGTACCCGATCGTCGACCTCGCCACCTCGACGAATCGCGGCTCGGCGAGCTCGATGCCCGCCCACAGATAGAGACGGGCCAGTTGGGCGTTGTCGTAGAGCATCTTCTCGAAGTGGGGGACCAGCCACTGGGCGTCGACGGAGTACCGGGCGAACCCCCCGCCCAGCTGGTCGTGGATCCCTCCGTCGGCCATCTCGGCGAGGGTCACCTTCAGCATGTGGGCGGCTCTGGGCGCCCAGCTCTCCCCATGGGCTCGGAGCAGGAACTCGAGCACGGGCTGCTGGGGGAACTTCGGCGGGCCGCCGAAGCCGCCGTTGACCGGGTCGAAATCGGCGGCCAGCGACTCGTAGGCCCGCTCCAGGGTCTCGACGGAGGGGCGCTCCTCCGATCCGGGGAGGTTGCGGCTGATCGCCTCGGTCAGCCGGTCGGACTGTCCCAGCACCTCGTCCCGCTTGGTTTCCCAGGCCTCGGACACCCCTCTCATCACGTTGCGGAAGGACGGCATCCCGTGCCGGTCGGTATTGGGGAAGTAGGTCCCGGCGTAGAAGGGCCGCCCGTCGGGTGTGAGCCAAACGGTCATCGGCCAGCCACCCCGACCGGTCATCGTCTGGACCGCCTCCATGTAGATGCTGTCGACGTCGGGCCGCTCCTCCCGGTCGACCTTGATGTTGACATAGAGACGGTTCATCTCTGAGGCCGTCTCGGGGTCCTCGAAAGACTCATGAGCCATGACATGACACCAATGACAGGCGGCATAGCCGACGCTGAGGAGGATCGGCACGTCTCGGGCCCGGGCTTCGGCGAAGGCCTCCTCTCCCCACTCCTGCCAGTCGACCGGATTGTCCTTGTGCTGGAGGAGGTAGGGCGAGGTTGCTGTGGCGAGACGGTTGGCCATCGCCTCTGAACGTAGTCGGAGGCACTCGATATCACCCCGTCGTGCAGGATTAGGGTCGCCGGGCACCGACCCGAAGGGAGTTACTCATGACCGATGACGACATCCAGGCCCTCAATCTCTCTGCCGAGCGACGGTGGATGCAAGGATGGCTCGAGGGCCCGACCCTGGAGGGAAGGCCACTTCGGCGAGGCGATGCCGCCCCGGACGTCGAGGTGCTCGACGCCGACGGCGCCCCGGTCCGGCTCAGCTCGCTCTGGGAGGGCAAACCGGGTCTGGTCCTCCTCTGGCGTCATCTCGGCTGCGGCTGCGGGCTGGAGCGAGCCCAACGACTCAAGGACGAGTACCAGGGCTATGTCGACTCCGGGCTCAACGTGGCGATCGTCGCTCCCGGGGACGTGGAGCGGGTGGCGGCCTACAAAGAGCGGAATCAGATCCCGGCCCCGATGCTCACCGATCCCGATTACTCCGCACACAAGGCGTTCGGCTTGGGGCATTGGTCGGTCGAGCAGGCCCTGTACGACGCTCCAGAGGAGTATTGCGATCTGGGTGAGACCACCGGCAGGGAATTCCAGCAGGAGCGCAGATCTCAGGGGCGGCCATTGGTAGATGACCCCTGGATGCAGTCCGGTGAGTTCGTGGTCACACCCGATGGGGCGATCCGTGTCGCCTATCTCTACAACTATTGCGCCGACTACCCGGACCCGAGGATCTTCACCACCGCCGGCCGTCTTGTCGGCTGACATCGGCGGAGGTGGGAATCGGATGATGCTTACCTGAGGTACATGGCGCCATATATGGCGCCACGACGACAGAGAACACACGGAAACACACCCTGCCAAACGGCCAACCGAGCTCCGCGAATCATCGGTGGACAAGCCCGTGCCAGCCGTAGAATGTGTGTCTGGCCTGCAATAACGCCCGACAACCCACACCAAAGAAGGGGGTTCACAAACTACCGCTCTTCTGTCATAGTTGGATGTTCGGGGATTCCCCATCCCCTGCCCACAGGGCCCCAGGAGGACTAGAACTAGATGGCTGCTGCTGAAACGCGTACGGACAAGACAGAGAAACCACGCATCCGGCTTCACTCGAAGCTGACGGATGAGCGCGGCCGTCTCACCACGGACTTGGTTTCCCAGTATCTGACCGCGATCGGTGAATACGACCTTCTCACCGCGGAGCAGGAGGTCGAGCTCGCCCAGAAGATCGAAACCGGTGAGGAAGCCGCCGAGAAGCTGGAGAACGGGGAATACAACGGCAAGCGCGAGGAGATGGAGCTCCGTCGGTTTGCACGTCGCGGGTCTCAGGCCAAGGACGATTTCCTGACAGCCAACCTTCGTCTGGTCGTCGCCAACGCACGTCGATACGCCAACACCTCCGGGATCGACTTCCTCGACTTGATCCAGGAAGGCAATCTCGGCCTCATCCGGGCCGTGGAGAAGTTCGACTGGCGGAAGGGCTTCAAGTTCTCGACCTATGCCACATGGTGGATCCGGCAGGCCATCACCAGGGCCATCGCCGACAAGTCGCGGACGGTCCGCATCCCGGTGCATCTTCACGACACCCTCGCCGCGGTGCGCGCAGCCCAAGCATCGTTGAAGGCCGAGCTCGGTCGCGACCCTCGTCCCGAGGAGATCGCCGACGAGGCGGGTGTCACCCCTGACAAGGTGGAGCTCGCACTCAGCGTCGCCGACACCGTCTCTCTCGAACAGCCGATCGGGGAGGACGGCGCCCAACTCGGTGACTTCATCGAGGACGAGGACGCCGCAGACCCGGTGCAGATGACCGAGGAGATGGATGTCGCCAACTCGCTTCGGGTCTCGATCGAGCGACTTCCCGAGCGCGAGGGCCGCATTCTCGCCCTTCGCTACGGCTTCTACGACGGGGTCCCCCGCACCCTCGAAGAGATCGGTGACGAGTTCAATCTCACCCGCGAGCGGATACGTCAGCTGGAGAAGCTGGCACTTTGCCGTCTCCGCCACCCATCGTTCGGAATCCGGGAAGCCGATCTCGTCTAAGGCAGACCTTCTTCGGGTCTATCGTCTTTTCGGATGAGACTGGGAGAGTTGGTGGGCAATGCTCCTCACGTGTGTGGCCCGGACACCACGGTGCTCGAGGCGGCGGCGGCCATGCAGGAGTCGGATCTCGGGTCCCTGGCGGTAGTCGAGGGCCTGGAGTTGGTCGGGCTCGTCACCGAGCGCGACATCCGTCGGTTGGTCGCCGAAGGGATCAGCGCCGATACCCCGGTCTCCAAGCTGATGAGCGGTGAGCCCGACACCTTTGATCCCGATCTCGATGTATGGGACGCTGCGGCATGGATCGCAGAGTCCGGCTACCGGCATCTCCCGGTCATTGACGACGACGGCACTCTGCTCGGGGTGGTCTCCATCCGTGACCTGCTCAGAGCCCTGGTCGAAACGGTCTAGCCGGTCGGGACCCACACCAGCTTCAGCTCGGCAACCCTGATGTCGGTTTTCTCCAGCGGGATCTCGACTTCTTCTATCTGCTCTGCCCTGGCCGCCTGTGCGTCGGTCAGGGCCGCGATCTCCTCGGCGAGCTCCTGTTCGAGCTCCTCGAGCTCGACCCTGTCCTCGGCGACCGCCTCGGCGGCGACTTCGACTCGGTTTCGGGCTTTCTGGCTCGCCGCCCTCCTCCGTGCCGCCTGACCGAGTGGATTGGATCGCTTGCGACCCCCGAGGAGGGCGCCGATCAGGTCACCGGCACCGGAGAGAAGCTCGTCCTGCTGTTTCGAGCCGGCGTCGGCCTCCAAATCGGCGACCCGGTTCTCGGCCTTGGACAGGGCGGCCCGGGCCCGGTCCAGGCGAGTTTGGTAGCGGTCCTTCATCTCGACCAGCGCC
>JBOGEU010000785.1:0-3269 GCA_050741995.1 Acidimicrobiia bacterium
ATCGAGGTCCCCGATCGCATGCTCGACGACGATCTCCTCTATCCCGTGATCGGCGACGTGCTGGGCCGGGTGGCCGGCACCGAAGTGGCAGCCCTCATCGGGCTCGATGCCCGTGCCACCGAGGATCGGCTCAAAGCACTCGGTGCGGCCGCCGCTTCCTCGGGAGCGGTTGCCATGTTCCATGTGGTCGGGGTGACTCCCGAGGCGCCAACCCTCGAGGTCGCATCGGGTGGCAGCGCCCCGGGGCGACACGTCGTCATCGGTGTCGACGAGTTGCGAGAAGCCAGGGCTGCCCTGGGACGGGGGAGCGGGCGCCTAGAGGCGGTCAGCGTGGGCACTCCGCATCTCTCACCGACCGAGCTGCGGTACCTGGCCTCTTTGGTCACCGGTCGAAGCAGCAAGGTCCCCTTCTACGTCAACACGTCGCGTGATGTCGTGGGCCGGCCGGAGAGCTCGGAGGCGCTCACCGCGCTGGAGGCGTTCGGCGCCACCATCGTCACCGACACCTGCACCTATATCACCCCGATCATCGGAGAGATCGAAGGCGTGGTGATGACCAACTCCGGCAAGTGGGCCTTCTACGCACCCGGGAACCTGGGGGTGGCGGTCGCCTTCGGCGGTCTCCGGGCCTGTGTGGCCTCGGCGGTGACAGGGGAGGTCGAACTCGGGGAGGAGTGGTGAGCGAGCGCTATCGCACCCTGGTCCCCGGGAGCGCCTCAGGCGAGCTGCTCTGCCTCGATCAGCCCCTCTCGCTGTGGGGAGGCTTCGACCCCGAGACCGGCCTGATCATCGACCGGAGCCATCTTCAATCCGGTCAGAGCATGACGGGGCGGATCGTCGTCATGCCTCACGGCCGGGGGTCGAGCTCGTCCTCGTCGATCCTCGCCGAGGCGCTGCGATTGGGAACCGGCCCCGCAGGCTTCGTGCTCTCCGAGCCGGACTCCATCCTCGTCATCGGCGCCCTCGTCGCCAAGCGGCTCTACTCGGCGATTTGCCCCATAGTCTGCGGCCCGCCGCCATCCTCGCCGGCAGGGGTGTGGCGGATCGACGACAATCGGGTATACCCGAAGCCGCGCTGAGGCCGCTTTGCTTGCCTGGGTGCCGGCCGCCATTGAAGATGGAACGGCTAATTGCCGATATGAGATGAAATGAATGGCATCGACGAGCTGAACGCCTTCTTCAGGCGCATGCCGGTCGCGTTCTACCGCACCTCCACCAGGGGGGAGTTGATCGCGGCCAACCCGGCCCTGGCCAACATCCTGGGCTACGACTCGGTCGAGGAGCTGATGGACCGCCTGGCCACCGTGGAGACCGTCTACATGGAGCCGGGGGAGCGGGCGATCTGGTTGGACCGCATCGCCAGGGAGGGGGTGGTCCTCGATTTCGACGTGCAGCTCTCGCGGCCGGACGGAATGACGATCTGGGTCCGTGACTCGGCCCGGGCGATTCGCGACGACGACGGGGACATCCAGTACTACGAAGGCTGCCTGGTCGACGTGACCGACAAGATGGATGCCCAGAAGGAAAAGGACGACTTCATCGCGACCGTGTCCCACGAGTTGCGCAACCCCCTGGCTGCGATGCTCGGGCTCGGCCAGGAGCTCGCCGACAATTACGACTCGTTCACCGACGAGGACCGCCGCGAGATGGCCCAGATGATCGCCCGGCAAGCAGACGACGCCTCGTGGCTGATCGAAGACCTCCTGGTGGCCTACCGGGAGAATCTGAGCCAGGTGTCGGTGACTCCCCAGGAATTCGACCCGACCAAGGAGATCGAGCGGGTGCTCGAAGTGGTCGACCATCCCATCGAGATCAAACTGCTTCACAGCTCACCCCGTCTCCTGGCCGACCCGCGGAGGACCCGTCAGATCCTGCGCAACCTGGTTTCCAATGCGATGCGCTATGGCGGCGAGGAGATACAAGTTTGCGTCGGCAAGGCAGGAGACCGGCTGGAAGTGAAGGTGCAGGACTCGGGCCAGCGGATACCCCATGACGACGTCGAGCGAATCTTCCGGGCGTATGAGCGGGGGAGAGGGCCCTCGCATTCGGCGTCGGTCGGGTTGGGGCTCAATGTGGCCCGGCGCCTCGCCCGGCTCATGGACGGTGACCTGACCTACCGTTACGAGGACGGCTGGTCCTCTTTCGTCCTGTCGCTGCCATCGGCTTGACCCGGCCTCGCCTCTACGATGTCCCGATGCGTGTCCTGGTAACCGGTGGAACCGGGTTCATCGGCAGTCACAGCGTGGTGTCGCTCATAGAGGCGGGCCACCAGGCCGTGATCGTCGACAACCTCTCCAACTCACAGCGCTCGGTGGTGAAGCGAATCGGCCTGATCACCGGGGAGGAGCCCGAGTTCGTCGAAGCCGATGTGCGTGACATCGACGCCATGGGCAAGGTGCTCCAGTCGGGATTCGACGCCTGCATGCACTTCGCCGCGCTCAAGGCGGTCGGCGAATCGGTGGAGAAGCCGCTTCTCTACTACGACAACAACGTGGGGGGCACATTCGCCCTGCTCGAAGCACTGAGCCAAGCCGGCGTCAACAGGTTCGTGTTCAGCTCCTCGGCGACGGTCTATGGCGACTCTGACGTGCTGCCGCTGAAGGAGTCGATGCCGATCGGCGTCGCCACCAACCCCTACGGGTGGACCAAGATCATGATGGAGCAGATCCTGCGCGACCTTCAGCAATCGGACCCGGAATGGTCCGTCGCCCTGCTTCGCTACTTCAACCCGGTTGGCGCCCACCCCTCGGCGATGATCGGTGAGGACCCGGAGGGGATCCCCAACAACCTGATGCCCTACGTGGCCAAGGTGGCCGCCGGGGAATTGCCCAAGCTCAAGGTCTACGGCGGTGACTACCCGACCCCGGACGGCACCGGGGTCAGGGACTTCATCCACGTGGTCGACGTCGCCGAGGGCCATGTCCGGGCCCTGGAGCGACACTCCGATGAGTCGGGCGTCTTCACCTACAACCTGGGGACCGGTCAGGGTCACAGTGTCCTCGAAGTAGTGTCGGCATACGAGCAACAGTCGGGAAAGCCGATCCCATACGAGATCGTGGAACGACGTGCGGGGGACGTCGCCGCCAATTGGGCCGATGTCGAGAAGGCCCGCTCCGAGCTGGGGTGGAAGACAACCAGGGGCCTAGACGAGATGTGCGCCGACTCTTGGCGGTGGCAGCTGAGCCCTCGCTGAATTGCCTAGCCTCAACGCGTGACCGACCTCCTGGAGACGACCCGGCGCTGGATCGAGGGCGACCCCGACCCCCGGA
>JBOGEU010000786.1:0-11478 GCA_050741995.1 Acidimicrobiia bacterium
CGCGAGGACAGATCAACCTATCCACCTGTCACAAGCCGAGGGCGCTCGGGTCCGGTGGGACATCGACCGCATGCTCCTGCAGGGCACCGAGGGGCACGACCTGGAGAGCTCGCTCGTGGGTTGAGGCCAGCACCACCGGCGCTGCCACCCCGTCGCGATGGGCTCGCAGCCAGTTGGCGGCGGTCACACACCACCGGTCGCCCGGCATCAGGCCGGGGAACATGAACTGGGGCATCGGCGTGCTCAGGTCGTTCCCGATCCGCTTCTGGTAATCGAGGAACTCAGCGGTCACCACCGCGCACACGGTGTGGCTTCCCAGGTCCTCGGGCCCGGTCATGCAGTTGCCGTCCCGGTAGAAGCCGGTCAACGGGTCGCTGCCGCATGGCTCCAGATCACCACCGAGGACGTTGCGCTCACTCATGGCCGACCAGCATCGCGGGGCCCCGGCGATCGGCTCAGCACCAGGTCCACCGCCGCCGCCAGGTCGGGAACGACGTAGTCGGCGCCGGCGGCGTCGTCGCGGCGGGTGACCCCGGTGAGGACCAGGATCGACTTCCATCCGGGCTCGACGGAGGCAAGGGCGATGTCGGTGTCCAGACGATCCCCGATCACCCAGGCCTCACCGATGACTTTCGCCCGGAGCAGGGACCGCATCGCGGGGTGCGGCTTCCCGGCGATCTCGGGGTCCACGCCCGTGGTCACCTGGACCGCCGCCACACATGCGCCGCCGCCGGGGAGCAGCCCGTCGGCGACCGGGTAGGTGGGATCGATGTTGGTGGCGATGAACCGGGCTCCCCGCCTCACCGCATCGGCGGCCCGGGTCAGCCGGTCGTAATTGAGATCCCAATCGAGCCCGACCAACAGGGCCGTGGCCTGCTCCGGGTCTTCGGTCACCGGGATGCCGGCTTCGGCCAGAGCGGAGTGGATTCCCTCGGAGCCGAGGACCATGACCGGGCCCCGATCGGTGCCCAACAGGTGCACCGCCGCCTGAGACGAGGTCACGATCCGGTCCGATGAGATCTCCACCCCGGTGATCCTCGAGATCTTCTCGCTGGCCGAGGCAGGAGACCTGGTGCTGTTGTTGGTGGCGAAGTAGAGCTTTATACCGCCGTCGATCAGCCGTTGCAATGCTTCGCCCGAGCCGGGCAGGACCTCGTCGCCGCGGTAGACGACACCGTCGATATCGCAGATGACGTTCATGGGCCGGCGAAGAACCGCTCCAGCACCCGCTCGTACAACGCGGTCGTGCGCTCCACCGAGGCGGCCGAGACCCGCTCGTCGTGACCATGGAACAAGGCGAGCATCTCGGAGAACGTCATACGGTCGTCGAAGAGCCCGACCCCGTAGCAGACCGTCCCCTTGGCCCGCCAGAACCTGCCGTCGGTGGCGACGGTCATCATGGTCGGAGCGAGGTTGCGGTGCCCGTCGAGGTCTTCGACAGCATCGGCGATCGCCTCCCACAGGAGGTTCCCCACCGGGGACACGGTCGGCTCCCCGTCCATCACCGGCACGATGTCCACTTGGTCGGCGCCGGTTCCCATCGCCTTCCTGATATGGGAGTCGACGAAAGCCCGGTCCATGCCGGGCAGACCCCTGATGTCAACCTCGGCATGGGCCCTGTCCGCCACGACATTGGTCTTGGAGCCGGACTTGAGCACGTTGGTGGAGATGGTGAGGTGCGTGGCGGCATGCATGTAGCGGGCCATGGCCGGGTCGTCGACGGCGATCCGATCGATCTCCGCGTCGAGCTGGTCGACGTCTGTGAGCCGCCGCGCCGAGTCCTCGTCGAGGCCCAGGTTCTCGACGAACCTGGCCCACTCATCGGTCACTGCGGCGGGTGATGGTGCGTCGATGACGCCGGCCAATGCGGCGATCATCTTGTGCAGGGCGTTGTCGGCGCCGTAGGGGGCGGATCCGTGCCCCGGCCTGCCCTGCGTCTTGAGGATCGACCAGAAGGCGCCCTTCTCCCCTACCGACACCGGGACCGATCGATGCCCACCGACCGTGAGCGCCGGGTAGGCCACCTCGGTGAGCAGGAAGTCGGCGCCCACCAGATCCCATCGCTCGCCAACCAGTTGCATGGCACCGAGTCGCCCGCCGGCTTCCTCGTCGGCGAGAGCGGTGAAAACGAGGTCTCCACGAGGTGTCTTCTCCCCGGTCAGGTAGGGACGCGCCGCGACCGTCATTGCTGCCGTCACATTCAGCATGTCGACCGCACCTCTTCCGTACACGAGCCCGTCGACGACCTCGGCGGCGAATGGATCGACCGACCATCCCGCGGGGTCGACCGGGACCACATCGATATGGGGGGCAAGGGCCAGCGAGGGAGCCGACGGATCGGAGCCCTCGACCCGATACACGATGGACTGACGCCCCGGCTCTGGCTCGAACACCTCGCCTCGAACGCCCAGATAGTCGACCAGAGTGGCGACGGAGCGCGATTCGTGGCCGCTGTCGACCGTCCCGTCGTTGACGCATTGGTTGCGTATCAACTGCTGTAAGAGCTCGATGACGCCGGTGCTCATCCAGTCACCTTATGACCCGGCTCGCGCGCTCAGGATGTCCACCAGCTCGTACATCGTGGGTGTGAGGGGATACAAGGAGGCCTCGGACAATGGCACCCATTCGGCCCGATCGGCGTCGTCGGCGGCCGCGAGCTCCCCACCGGAGACCGTTCCCAGGAAGTCGACGAGGACGATGTGCCCGTAGTCGGAGATGTGCTCGCCGGCCCAGATCACCTCGCCGACATCCACCACCAGGCCCGTCTCCTCTCTCACTTCCCGAGCCGCGGCATCGCGCAGCCTCTCCCCGAAGGCGACTTTGCCTCCGGGGACCGCCCACAGCCCTTTGCTCGGCTCGTGGCCACGCTGCACCAACAGGATCATCCCGCCCTCGACGAGCGCCACCCCGACACCGACCAGCGGGAGATCACGCCTTGTTGTCATCGTGGTGCATGATGATCGACCGGGCGGAGAACCCGCCCGCCTCGAAGAAATTCTTGGCCAGGCGATGACCGGGGAGCACATGGGCATCGAACTTCGAGATCCCACGCTGGCGCAGGAGGTCCATGACATAGTCCCGCATCGTCTCTCCCAGCGCCACCTCCCTTGCCTCCGCTTCCACGAAGACGAGGCGAATGGACCCGATCTTCTCGCCGTGTGCCTGAGGCAGGATGTCCTCCACCCGGGCCACGACGAAGCCGAAGGCATACCCGTCGAGCTCGCCGACGACGACCACCGCCTCCGGGTCGTCCAACAACCCGCGGAACGACGACTCCACGGGTTCCGGGAGCCCGTCCGCCAGCGGCCACATCGGGTGAAGTGCCGTCATCTCTGTCTCGAGACTCCGGTAGAGGCGAAGCAATGAGGGAAGGTCGTCGGGCGCGGCGCGCCTGGCGACGATACTCAGCGCTTCCAAGACACGACACCCCTCTTCAGCCGCCCAAAGCCCCAGACGGTGACCAGGCGCATCGCCTCCAGGACGATCTCCGTTCCCATCTTCGAGGTCCCTCGCGCCCGGTCGCGGAATGTGATCGGGACCTCCACCACCTTCAGCCCCCCAGCCGCCGCTCTCATCACCATCTCGACCTGAAACGCGTACCCCGAGGCCCGGGCCGTCTTGTAGGGCAATGACCGCAGCGCATCGGACCGGAACGCCCTGAACCCGGCAGTGGCGTCGTGGACCGGGGTGCCGAGCATGAGGCGGACATAGATATTGCCGCCCCTGGAGATGAGACGTCGCCCCAGCGGCCAATCCGGGGTATCGCCTCCCGGGACATAGCGGGACCCGATGGCCATGTCGGCGCCGTCGTCGATGGCCGAGACCAGCCGGGGCAGGTCGGCCGGATCGTGGGAGAAGTCGGCGTCCATCTCGACGATGATCTCCGCCCCCTCGTCGAGGGCGCGATCGAAGGCGGCCGCGTAGGCGGGGCCGAGACCTTCTTTCTTTCGCCGGTGGAGCACCGACATCCGGATGTCATCGGCGGCCAGACGGTCGGCGAGCTCTCCGGTGCCGTCCGGAGAGCCGTCGTCGACCACCATCAGCCGATAGCCTTGGTGGGTCACCGCCGCCGCGATGTGTGCCAGGTTCTCCCGTTCGTTGTAGGTGGGGATTACGACCGTTACCCGGTCAGTAGGCACAGTCTGCGCACAGCATCTTCTTGCGATTTGCCAGCTGGCTCGTCCTCTTGACCATGAAACAAGACTGGCAGACGAACTCGTCGGAGCGCTGGAGCTGGGCGTCGACGTTCATCGTCAGCTCCTCACGCCGGATCGCCCTCAGCTCTTCGACCTCGTCGACCAGGAGGGCGTCACCGGCCTCCTCGTCGAGCAACTCGAGCTCTTCGCTCTCCAGTTCCTCGAGGGCCTCGGTGGTCTCCTCGTCTGCATCGTCGTCGTCAGCGTCGTCGCCGTCCGCGTCGGCGTCGAATTCCTCTGCGGCAGTCTCTTCCTCGTCGAAGACCTCGTCTTCTACGAAGTCGGTCTCCAGGTCGACATCTTCGATCTCGTCTTCCAGATCGGGGACGGCGTCCTCGTCGAGGACATCTTCGACCTCGTCTTGGTCGATATCTTCGACGTCCGGCGAAAGCTCTTCTATTTTCTCTTTAGCCATGATTCACTCTCTTGTGACCCCCCGGGGGGCGGGAGTATAAGTCGCCCGGTCTCAGATCTTGAGACTGATCGCGGCCCGCACAACACGGCCCTTGACAGTCGTATTCCCGACGAGGTCACCGTCGCATTCCACGGGCCAAACCGGCTCTGTTTCCAAGCTGAACTCTGCTGCTGAAAACCGTCTCACTGCAGGGTCCCGGAGGTGGGTTCCCTTGATCACCTTTGGCACCAGAGCCGGGACACCCGTCTTGGCGCAGTTGATCACCTGGATGTCGAGGGCACCGTCGACCATCATCGCCTTGGGAGCGACGTTCCAGCCGCCGGCGAAGAATTGGGCATTGGCCAGGATCACGGCCAACGCCTCGGCCTCTATGGTCCGTCGTTCCGTCCGCAAGGTCACGTTGGCCCTCGGGAATCGGGGGAGACGGGCGGCAAAGGCGAGCGGGTACCGGGCGGCGCCGAGGCGACGCGCCATCCGGACGGCAGTCTCCGCGGCTGCGGCGCCCACACCCGCCTGGGCGACATTCACGAAATAGCGCAGCCCCCACTCCCCCTCGAGTGTCGCCACGTCGATGTCATAGGTGTCCGTGGTCGCCAGATGGCCGGCGGCGCCTGCCAGGTCCTGGGGCAGTCCGAAGGTCCGCAGGAGGTCGCAGCCGCCGCCGCCCGGGAGCAAGGCGATGACCGGCCGAAATCCCAACTCCATGGGGAGCAACGCGTTCACGGCGAGGTTCACCGTGCCGTCGCCCCCAACCACTGCGAAGTGCTGGGCCCCGTCCCGGGCCCTTTCTCTCATCAGCTCCTGCATCTCGTCGGCAGATCCGGGAACGGTCATTGCGGCGTCGACGCCGAGCGAGTGGAGGATCTCCTGGATCCGGGTCGGATCGACCGGGTGGGAGCCGGCCGCGCGATTGACGAACACCTGCCAGCGGGGCATCAACCGACACCCTGGGCGGCGACAACTCCTCGATCTATCGACTTCAACACGGCCACCGCCTCCTCACGAAGGGCAGGGCCCGCATCCTTGAGCTGGCGAACCAGGTCCACCAGTTGGCGCGACACCCGAACGAAGTCGCCAGGCGCCATGCCCTTGGCCGGCAGGTCGTCGAAATCCGCCCCTGAGGCCCACTGATAGGCCACCTGGCCGAAACCGGGGTCGGGGCGCCGCGTCTGCGGCAGGCGATGGGCCTTCTCCCGGTCGGCGAGGTCCTTCCAGATCAGCTCGAGGTCGTCCCATCGCTCGGCGAGGTCGGCTGTCGGCCACTCCGCCACAGAGGGGGTGTCGGTCCGGGGCTCGTAGACGAACACCGAGGTGAGGGCGGCCAGCTCCGCCGGCTCGAGACCATGGAACAGGCCACGCTCCAGCGTCTCGGCCAGAAGCAGGTCTGACTCGTTGTAGATCCCGCGCAATCGCTGGCCGCGAGGAGTGAGCTCCCAGCCGTCGGTGTAGTCGAGCTCGTCGAGAAGGGCCCTGATGGCGCCGAACTCCTCCACGAGGCCATGTCCGGAGCTCCGTTTTGCCGATCGGTATTGCTCCAACTTGCGCCGCGTCCTGACCGCTCGCCGTGCCGCGGCCAGGTGACGGGCGGCGTCGGGGCATTCGGCGACCGGGTGGTCGATGACCGGGTGCTTGCGAATTTCCTTGGTCGACTGGCGGGGCGGGACCTTGCGCAGGACCCGGAGCAGCTCTTGGACGTACCTGCGGTCCTTGGGCCGTACCGGAAGCGGCACCTCGACCTCACCGGAGACGGTTGATCCGTCGGGGATGTCGCGATACCCGATGGTCGAGACCCGGCCCGAGGTGGCCAGCACCAGATAACGGGCCCCTCCGTCCTTGCGGGCCAGCCGCTTCAGGATCACATACCGGCCATCGCGCGAGCCGCCTTTGATGTCGACCACCTGCCCCGCCCCCAATGTCGAGGAGATCCGGTCGTCTTGGCGGGCAGGTGCCATCGACTCCACCAGGGCCTGGTACTCCTCGATGCTGCCCCGCTCGCAGTAAGCCTGAGCCTCCTCCTTCTCCAGCGTGTGCTCCAGGGCCTCGATCGTCGATTCCGCCGAGTGCCGATCGCCTTCACGCTGGAAGGCGGCAAATGAGGCTTCGAGAAGCTCCTCGGCCCTCGCCTGGTCATAGTTGGCGATGAGATTCGCCGTCATGTTGTAGGTGGGGCGAAAACTGGATCGCAGGGGGTGTGAGCCGATGGAGGCGATTTCGGTCACGTGGTCGAATCGGACGAAGGGCGAGTGGAAGACCACCCCATAGCCCTCGACATCGATGCCTCTCCTGCCTGCCCGTCCGGTGAGCTGGGTGTAATCCCCGGGGCGCAGCAACTCGTGGGTCTCCCCGTTGAACTTGGACAGGCTCTCGAGGACCACGGTTCGGGCCGGCATGTTGATGCCCAGAGCCAGGGTCTCGGTGGCGAAGACGACCTTGAGCAATCCGGCCTCGAACAGCTCCTCCACGGTCTCTTTGAACGCCGGGACCAACCCGGCGTGATGGGCCGCCACCCCCGCCTCCAGCCCCGTCAGCCACGGCCCGTATCCGAGGACTTCGAGATCCTGGTCACCGAGATGGGCGGTGCGCTCCTCGGCCACCTGGCGAATCGCGGCCCGTTCGGTGGTGTCTGTCAGCCGAACCCGTGCCTCGACCAGCCGGTTGGCGGCCGCGTCGCAACCGGCCCTGCTGAAGATGAAGAATATGGCGGGCAGCATCCTGTCTTCGGCCAGCCTCTCGACGGCCTCGATTCGATTGGGGCTTTTGAACCTTCGCCGCCGGCCCCGCTCCAGCCCCAGCATTTGCTGAATTCGGGGGTTGGGCCGTCGCCGACCGTCCCGAGCGACGAAGGTGGGCAGCAAATTCAACGCCTGGGACCCCATTCGGTCCTTGATCATGTACATCGACTCCAGGGGCACGGGCCGGTGATCGGTGGCGATGAGACGGGTCGGGCCTCGTCTCTCCCCCACCCAGGCAGCGAACTCCTGGTTGTTCGAGACAGTGGCCGACAAGCAGACCAGCTGCACGTGCTGGGGGCAGTGGATGATCACCTCCTCCCAAACCGCACCCCTGATCCGGTCCTGCAAGTAATGGACCTCGTCGAGGATCACCAGGGTCACGTTCTTCAATCGCCGGCTCTCCGCGTAGATCATGTTGCGCAGCACCTCGGTCGTCATGACCACGATCTCGGCGTCCCCGTTGATGACGTTGTCACCGGTCAGCAGGCCGACTCGCTCCGGGCCGTAGGCCCCGATGAGGTCCGAGTACTTCTGATTGGAGAGAGCCTTGATCGGTGTCGTGTAGAACGCGCGGCCACCTTCGACCAGGGCGAGATGTATCGCCGCCTCGGCGACGAGTGTCTTTCCGGCGCCGGTGGGAGCGGTCACCACCACCGATTGGCCCTCGGCGATGGCCGCACCCGCTTCGACCTGGAAGTCGTCGGCCTCGAACGGCAAGCGCTCCCAGAAAGTGTCGAGTCTGCTGCTCACTTGCTCAACAAGAGGCGTACCAGCCAGTAGGTGCCCTCGTACATGGCGTAGAGCGGCACCGAGAGCACGAGCAGGGTGAAGGCGTCGCCGCTGGGGGTGATGACCGCGGCGCCGATGACGATGACCAGGATCGCCCAGCGTCGCCATTTGCCGAGTTGCTCCGAGGTGATGATCCCCGCCGCCGCGGCGGCGAAGAGAAAGACCGGGAACAGGAATGCGATCCCGAACGCGAGCATGTATCGGAGCGTGAACGAGTAGTACCCACCGAGGCGAAGGTCGTTGTCGACGTCGGGGAAGACCCCGAGCAGGAATTCCAATCCCCGGGGAAGGGTCCAATAACCGAAGAGCACGCCACCGACGAAGAGCACCGCCATGGCCCCCACCACCGGGATGGTCCAGTTTCGCTCCCGGGTGGTCAGCGCCGGGTTGATGAAGGCCCAGAGCTGATAGAGGATCGCCGGGCTGGCGAGGATGATCCCGCCGAAGAGGCCGATTCGCATCAGGACGCCCCATTTCTCGGTGGCGTCGAAGGTCTGGAACTCCGATTCGGGCACCGCGGCGTGAAATGGTGCCTCCAGGACCGTCCGCAGCTGGTCGGCGAAGACGAACGCAACCACCCCGCCGACGAGGACGGCGATGGCGATCTTGACGATCCGCCAACGAAGCTCTTCGAGGTGGGCCAGGATGGACTGGGGCTTGTCCTCAGTCACTCAGCGCCCTCTTCTTTTGCCTTTCTCTCGATGTCGTCGAGATCGGCCA
The DNA here is from genome assembly GCA_050741995.1 of Acidimicrobiia bacterium. Lineage (GTDB taxonomy): Bacteria > Actinomycetota > Acidimicrobiia > Spongiisociales > ZC4RG35 > JARDZU01. The sequence goes on from JBOGEU010000786.1 coordinate 8,853, forward strand.
TGGCGTCGGCGGGCGTCGGGCCCGAGACCGGTTTCGGCCCCTTCCAGTCGAGACGACTGATTCCGGCCCGGTCGATGTCCTGTCGGATCTCCTCCGAGGACTTCTTCAGCTCGTCGATCGGAGCCTTCAGCTCCTCGCCCACCTTCTTGATGTCGGCTACCTCGTCTTCGAGGCCACGGCGTAGGTCGCGGGCCGCCGCCCTGAGCTCGGCGGTCCACTCCCCCAGCTTCTTGGCCGCCTCGGGCAGCCTGGTCGGCCCGAGGACGACCAGCGCCACCAGCAGAATGATGATGATCTCGCCACCCTGGAGCATGCCCCGCAGGGTAGTGGCGGCCCGAGAAGTGACACCGAGGTCGTCCGCAACGAGAAGGGTGACGATCCGTGAGGATCGTCACCCTTTGTTGGTCGAGGAGCACCCTGCCCGTGGTGCCCGTCGAAGAGATCAGCGCAGTATCAGCCGGCCAAGAGGCGGAATGGATCCGATTCTGTCTCCAGGGCAGCCACAAACGCTGCGATCTCCCGTTCGGTGATGGGGTCGGGGTTTACGACCTCGAAGGTCACACCCGTCGCCAGAAGGACGCTGACCACCCTCGAGTTGGCGGGCCTACGCTGCGGCTCGGTGCAAGTCGGGCACTTGAAGCGGTAGTCACCTTCCCGACCGCCCGGACGCAGTTCCAACGCCACGTCGTCCGGTGTCAGGTGGATGTCACCGCAACGGGTGCATGTTGTTTTGATGGTCGTCATCCCTGTTCTCCGGTCTCCCATAACAAGATGAGTGATCGGCAGAAGCGCTCCGAATCTGAAGCGCGAGCAAGTAGGTCGACGGCCCTATTGGTAGATCTGGAGGAGTTGTTCCCCAATCGACCTGGTCCGGGAGCGGACCTCGTCCCCCTGGATCAGGCTGGCGTCACCGCCGAGACGGAGCAGCAGCCGGGCCGGGATCTCCGCATCCGGCGAAGAGAATCGGATCTCGGTCCCCTTCTTGGTCTCCTTGACCACGTCGACCGGGTAGTAGTCGAGGACCCACTTCGCCCGTGGTGACAACAGGATCCTCGCCACCACGTCCTCGTCCGACGGCGAGTACCCGACGCCCGGCTCGGGGAGGCCATCAGGACGATTGAAGCGCTCGTCGAGAACCTCGGACTCGCGGATCCGATCGACCCGGAACACCCGCTCCGCGCCAACCATCCGGCAGAAGCCCTGGAGGTACCAATTTCCCAGAGTGGTGAACACCGCCCATGGCTCGACATCGCGCACCGTCTCCGTCTCCCGGCTCAACGACCGGTAGGTGATACGGACCACCGACTGGTTGGCGGCCGCCGTCTTCAGCCTGCCCAGGGTCTCGGATTCGCCGGAGACATCGATGGAGATGGCGGAGCCGGCGTCGGGGAGCAGGGCCTTGGACAGCTTTGCCACCGCTTTCTCCAACTCCGGTGAGCCCTGGCCCGAGCCGACGATCGCCATACCCGCCGCCATCAGGCCCAAGGCCTCGGTCGAGGTGAGACGAGGAGCGCGGGCGAAGTAGTCGGCGGCGTCGATGATCACCTCGTCGCCGTCGATGTAGGCCTCCATCAGGTCCCCGGGCGTGTACCCGGGCAGCCCGCAGAAGAAGACCGTGTTGAGGTCCCTGGTCAGCTGTGCCTCGCTGTACCCGAACCGCTCGAGGATCTCGCTCACCTTCACCCCGTCCTTGGACAGCACGAACGGGATGAGAGCCAGGATCCGGGAGAGACGGGATGCGGTGCGGTCGCTGGTCATCCCGAGCTCTCCAGTGCCGCTTCCACTCGCTCTCTGATCTGGTCGCGCATGTCCTGCGGGGAGAGGATCTCGGCACCGCTGCCGAAGTTGAGCACCCAGCCGATGAAGGCATCACGGTTGGCGACTTGGAGCTCGGCCTCGAGCGCCCCGCCGCCCGCCACCGTCATGCCGAGGATGCGGCCCGCCCACCAGGAGACGTCCGGGTCGAATCTCACCCTGGCCGTGACCATCTCGTCGGGGCCTGCCTCCCAGGGGTGGTTGCTCATCGCCTTCTTGACGTCGAAGCGCTTCGGCCGCTCGAACGCCTCCCGCTCCTGACCCAACTCCAACTCGGAGATCCGGTCCACCCGGTAGACACGCTCCCCGTCGGCCGTCTGGCCCACCACGTACCAGTGGCCGCGCCGATGGGCGATGCCATAGGGGTCGAGACGCCTCTTCGATTCCCCATAGGTGAAGCCGACACGTCTCCGCTCGGTCACGGCGAGGAAGAGATCGCCGAGAATGGTGGTCTCGGCCCCGAGATCCGCCCCGAGTGGCTCGCTTCCCGCCCCCGGGGCCATCCCACCCAGCTTGAGCAAGCCTTCGAGACCTGCATTGGCGCCCCCGAGACGGACCATGCGCGCCGCCACCGAGAGGGCGACCCGCTCCTCCTCGGTGAGCTTGGGATCGGGGATGGCGTATTTCTCGGGGTCGACGGTGTAGCCGAAGTCGACCTCCCACGCATCGAGCGCCTTCATCTCGAGGGGGATCCCCAGCCGGCGGAGGAGATCCTTGTCCCGCTCGAACATGCGGTGGAACGCGTCGTCGCTCTGGTCCCCGTAGCCGAGGACCGTGTGACGGACGTCCTCCGCCGTGACCGGTGACGGCG
>JBOGEU010000787.1:0-2012 GCA_050741995.1 Acidimicrobiia bacterium
AGTGCGACCACGTGGAGGCGTTCGGGATACATCGGTCGACCGTGGAACTCGAGTCGTTCACTGTCCGGCTCGCTCATCCGGTGCTCGAGCATCCACAATGGGCCATTCTCCTCTAGGTACTCGTCAACGAAGCCGAGCATCTCGTTGCGCATCGAGCGTGCCGTTTCGGCAGTGGTCTGCATCGAGGCGACGAGTTCTTCGGGTGTTCCCTGGTCGCCGAAGAACGTGCGCAGGATGCCGTCGACCTGGAAATGCGGCTCCTCGGGCTCGGTGGCCAACCAGTCGGCGAGCGCCGTCCGCCCGGCATCGGTGATTGTGTACCGGTTACGGGTGCGCTCCCCGGCGGTTTCCTCATCGACTGTGGCCCATCCAAGGTCTACGAGCCGCTTCTGCTCGCGGTAGAGGTGTCCTTCTGAGGACCGCCACATGAACCGCAAGCTGCGTCGGATCTGCTGAGTGAGCTCGTAGCCGGTCCAAGATCGAACCGCGAGCATGCCCAAAAGGCCAAAGGTGACTGGAGATGATGTTGTCATACCACACACATTCTACTCGCATTGCGAGTAAATCTGATGTATGCTCAATCTCCGAGAGCCTTGATGAGGAAGGGACGGCGCATGGGAATAGGGCGGCTTCGATGTCACGTGATCGATGTCAATGACCTCGAGGTAGCCGAGTCGTTCTGGTCGCAGGTCACCGGTCTCCCGGTGATCCCGTCCGCATTCCCGGGACGCTTCTCCTATCTCGGCCAAGCGGATCCCTGGCGCCACGAGATGATCCTTCACCTGGTCGCAACACCCAAGGGCCCGGAGGCCAACCGTTCGCACGTCGACATCGGGGTCCGAAACGTCGATAGTGCAATTGCAGAGATCGAGGCGATCGGTGGCACCTTGAAGAGGGAGCCGAGCCTCTACCCGCGTCCGCACTCCTATGAAGGGGAGATCCCTTTGATCGACTGGGCCGTCATGCAGGATCCGTTCGGCAACGAGTTTTGTCTGGTCAGCGTCCTCACAACCGAGGAGTCCAGAACAGTCGCACACGCGGGCGAACAAGGAGACGGCGACGACCACCATTGGAGGGTCGTGGCCGGACGAACCGCTGCTCGGCGCTGAGGGCTGACCAGCAAGCAAGAAAGGAGACCGTTCCAATGGCAACAGCCATCGACAACCTTCCCATCGAAATCGCCAAGGGCGAACTCGAAACCCGGTACATCGAACTGGGCGAAATGGCCATCCGCCACGCCAAGGTCCCGGCCGGGACCGACATGACACCCGTGCTCAAAGGGCTGCCGGAAGACCGATGCCCCAGTCCCCACTGGGGCATCGTGCTCGACGGATCCATCCACATGAGCCATGCCGACGGATCGGAGGAAACGGTCGAGGCCGGCCAGGTCTATCACTGGCCCGCCGGACATACCGCCCGCACAGATGAAGGTGTTGTCTTCATCGAGGTGGGACCGGTCGGTCCGATGCGCCAGTTCGGAGAGCACGCCAAGAAGGTGCTCGGCTGAGGCCAAGTCCGACGCAAGTACTGGGACCGTGAGCGAACTGTGAGCGAGTGGCCTTGCCGGTCTCGAACCAGTCCGCCGAGAGATCTGCACCGGCAGATCTCTCTCCCACCCTGAGCCTGTGTTCATCGCCCCGCTTCCGATTGGCGCAGCCACACGGACACCGAGGCCGGCTGCAATGTCTCCCGCACCGCGCCCGTCAGGTTGGCCCGCAACGTCTTCAGGTCCACCTCTTCAGGTCCACCTCGTCCCGCGGCCGGGAGCTGAACGCCTCTACCGTCCTGGCAGCGTCGTAACGGGAGCGGTAGAAGCGACAGTCCACCAACCCCTTGATCCTTTGGCGGGCCGGCGAGAACAGGGCAGCCACCACCAGCGTGGAGCCGGCCGCCGCCAGGTCGTTGGACCCCGTCACCGGTCGTAGCAGCCCGCCCAACGCCACCACCGAACCGACGTACACCAACGCCAGCGGAATGGTCAGCGCCCCATAGACCAGGGTGCGGTTGATGAC
>JBOGEU010000788.1:0-1095 GCA_050741995.1 Acidimicrobiia bacterium
CTCCAAGACGGACCGGGAGCGGGTCGTTCCCATGTCGGCCGAGCTGTTCCACGTCATCGCCGCCGTGATCCGCCGTCACACCCGGGACCGATCGGCGGTGCCCCTCGTCACCCGCTTCGACCCCCACGACAAGGAGACCAGCAGCCCTCAGGCGTTCCTGTTCCAGCGGTTCGTGGGCCCGAGGCGTGCCGTGTTCAGCTACACCATGGTCTCGCACATGCTCGGGCGGCTCTGCGACGAGCTCGCCGAGCGAAGGCCCGAGTTCGCCCACGCCCGCTTCGCACCCCACGACTTCCGCCGCCTGTTCGCCACCGACCTGGTCAACAGCGGGCTGCCGATCCACATCGGTGCCGCCCTGCTCGGGCACCTTGACCTGGGGACCACCCGTGGCTACGTCGCCGTCTTCGAGGAGGACGTCGTCCGTCACTACCAGGCGCACCTGGCACGTCGCCGCCAGGTGCGTCCCGACCACGAGTACCGGCCGTGCACCGACGCCGAGTGGACCGAGTTCGAGGAGCACTTCGACAAGCGCAAGGTCGAACTCGGCACCTGTGGCCGTCCCTACGGCACGCCCTGCAGCCATGAGCATGCCTGCGTGCGCTGTCCCATGCTCCAAGTCGACCCGAAGATGCTGTCCCGGCTCGACGAACTGGAGGACGACCTGCTGGTCCGGCGCGAGCATGCGCTCCAGGAGGGCTGGTTGGGGGAGATCGAAGGCATCGATCTCACCCTTACTTTCCTCCGCCAGAAGCGGGGCGACGCGAACCGGCACTGCCGCACCGCCGTGCTCCTCGGGCCGTCCAGGTGCGCTTCCGGGCCCGCCCGGACGCCGGCACACGACGGGATGAAGGGCGAGGTGAATGCATGATCCCGCCGGTGAAGTGCAGTGAATCCGGCAAGGACGGCGAGCTGACGGGCTCGGATCGCGAGCACCAAGAGGTGTCCATGCTCGCCCTCCACCTCCTGCAGTCGGCGCTGGTGCACATGAACACCCTCCTCGTCCAGGAGGTGCTCAAGGACCCGGCATGGGCGGAGCGGCTGACCGATGACGACCGACGGGCACTGAGCCCCTTGTTCTGGACCCACGTGAACCCC
>JBOGEU010000789.1:0-2522 GCA_050741995.1 Acidimicrobiia bacterium
GGGCATGGGCGATCCCCTTGGGCACCCCGGTGGTTCCTGACGAGAACAGCACGAAAGCGGGGTCATCCGGTCTCGTGGGATGGACCGTCAACCGGCTGTCGCTTGCGTCCATCAGCGACGACATCTCTTTCTCGGCCGGGTCCTTGGTGTCCAGGCACACCACGTGCTCGAGTGTCGGCACCTCGTCTCGTATCGATCTGATCGGCCCCGCCAACCCCTCCTCGGTCACCGCCACCCGCACTGCGGCGGTGTTCACGATGTGGCGCAGCTCCTTCTCCCTGAGCTGTTGAGGCGTGGGGATGGCCACCGCCCCGATCTTCAGCCCGGCGAGAAACGCGGTGTAGAAATCCGATCTGGGCGAGAGGCGGATCAGGTATCGGTCTCCGGGACCAAGTCCCAGAGACCTGAGGCCGTTTCCCAGGCGGTTGACCCTGACCTGCAGATCCCGGTAGGCGATGACGGTGTCGCCGTCCCGGATCGCGGTGCGGTCGCCGTGACCTTCCTCCACCCACCGGTCGCAGCAGGCCGCGGCGATGTTGAACGACTCGGGCAGGGCGGAGAGTGACTTCGACACGCTGTCTCTTTCAACCACGCCCCTGCATGGCGGCCCTCATGATCCGCACGGTGTCATCTTTCTCGTGCTTCTTCCGTATCCCGTGGGAGTCGATGATGGGGGTCACCCCTGCCTCCAGGTAGGCATCGATTCGGGACGCGATCATCTCCCCGGTGTAGCCCAGCCCGAAAGTCATCAGCATCTGGTCGTCGACCAGCCCGGCCGCCGTCTCGCGGTCCTTGGGCTCGCCCGACCACCACAAAGAGCGTATCTCGGTGACCCGGTCCGCATGATCGGTGTGCGAGATGAGCCAGTCGTAGGTGGGGGCGGCCAGGTGCCAGGCCACGGCCTTGCGCAAGCTCAGGATCCCCTCCGGCTCATCGACACCAACCGGGAGGTTGATGCAGATCTCGATGTCGCCAGGATCCCGGCCGGCCCGGCTCGCCCCCTCCGCAACCCTTTCCTTGATGGCCACGGCTGCCTCGACCGGGGCATGGGAGAGGATGACACCGTCCGCGCTCTCCCCGGCCAGCTCCAGCATCCGGGGATTGAGGGCGCTGATGTAGATCGGCATGTCCGGGTTGCGAGCGCCGACTCGCAGGCGGAAGCCGTCCTTGATCACGAACTGGCTGCCCTCATAGCTCAATCGGTCTCCGGGCAAGAGGGCGCGTATCACGTCTATCGCCTCTTTCACCCGGGTCAGGGGCTTCTCGAAGGGCACCCCGTGACCGTCGCGGACGATCTCGGTGCCACCGGGACCGATGCCGAGGATGAACCTGCCGTCGCTGATCTCGTCGAGGGTGAATGCACCCATGGCGAGAAGGGTCGGAGTGCGGGTGAAGACGCTCACGATGTTGGTCCCGATGGTGATCCGATTGGCGGCGAGGGCCATCTCGGTGGCGACGGCAAAGGCATCGCGATCGTTGGTCTCGATGATCCACACCCGGTCGTACCCCAATTCCTCGGCCAGCAATGTCAGCTCGGTGATCTCGTTGGAGATGCCTGGTGCCTGGAGCGGCATCCGTGGTGTCACCAGATAGAAATCGGGTTTGTCAGCCATTTGGACCTCTGCTTTCGGCATGGGCGGCCGCCACCGTAGCGCTCACCCCTGACGACGATTCGACGCCGAGATTTTTTCGAGTCGGGCCTCTCATCCCCGATCCGGGGATCGGGGCTCCACCGCTTCGTGCATCCAGGCGGGTATTGCGGCCGGCGAGAGATCGCCGCGGGTGGTGACGACATGGACGGTTCTGGCCACGGCGACCGGCTCACCGTCTGCGAGGTATCGAGCTTCGAAGTCGAGGGAGCGACGCCCCGTCTTGACCAATCGGAGCTGGACGGTGACCTCGTCCGAGAGCCGCAGCGGCCGCAGATAGTCGATCTCTGCATGGACGACCGGGACGGCCAGCCCCGACTCGACGGTCTCGCTCCAGGTGCTGCCCGATGCCGCGGCGATGAAGCCCTCGAAGGCCTGTTCGAACCAGTTCCAGTAGGCGGCGAAGAAGGCGATGCCGACCGCATCCACCGACTCCATGGTGACGGAAACAGTGTGATTGTGAGTCAAATTCTCCTCCACCGGCCCGGCCGGCGCCCTCACCATATTCCGATCTAGACATCCCATAAAGCACATTGGATACTTTCAACGCACGGTGAGAAGTCTGTGATTATGCTCACCTTCGTTCATCTTCGAGGAGGCAGATCTGATGACCGGCAGCAGACTCCACAAGTGGCGTGCGATGGCGTTGGTGGCTGTTTTGGCCCTCGTCGCCACGGCCTGTGGCGATGGTTCCAACGATGCGAGCACCACCACTGGAGCCCCCGACACCGGGGCGACCACCACCACGGCGGGTGAGGAGGGTGAAACCACATCGACTGCCGGCTCAGCCGAGGGCGGGGATTTCGTCACCGTCGCGGTCCTGGCTCCGCTCACCGGCGAGATCGGCGAGTTCGGCCAGATCGTGAGCGAGGC
>JBOGEU010000790.1:0-8479 GCA_050741995.1 Acidimicrobiia bacterium
GTCTTCTTGCCCTCGACCCGGTAGGGCTCCTTGAGGGTCGACACATTGAAGTGCTGCGGATTTCCGTGCTCGGCGAGCCACTTGCCCGCATCACCGATGGTCCCGGGGACCAGCTCGACGTGTGCTCCGTATTCCCGGCAGCGCTCGATGATCGTCTTCGGGGTGTCCTCGGGCATGGCCACGGTGACCGGCAAGCCTGCCTTCGACCCGTAGGCGGCGAGAGCAACCCCGGCGTTCCCGGCGGACGGCGCGGCGAATCCCTCGGCGCCGAGGGCCCGGGCGGCCGATGTCGCCATGCTCATTCCCCGATCCTTGAACGACGCCGTCGGATTCACCGATTCGTCCTTGACCCAGACCCCTTGGCCGATGTCGTGGAGGGGGGTCCAACCCTCACCGAGCGAGACTGCCTGGTCGGCGGGTACCGGCAGCACCGCTCCATAACGCCACATCGAATCGAGATCCCGGTCGATGACCTCCTCCAGTGGGCTCATGGGGAGCGGGACGCTGATCTCGAGGGGGAGGCCGCACAAGCGGCACACGTTGTTCAGCTGCGACGGGTCGTGCTCCTCCTGGCAGGAGAAACAGTGCAAACCCAGTCCCGAACGTTCACGTGCGTCTTTGCTCATAGACCTTGACCATAAATCCGATCGGGGGCCCTGCGGTCGAATCCAACGCTTGCCCGGCGAAGCGCCCGGCCTACAAACCGGCCTGCTCCCACCAGTAGCGGATCATGAGGGCCGCTTCGGATCCGGCATCGTCCTGCCAGTAGTGGCCGGCGTGGCGCAGGTCGTATGTCGTCCGGTTGGTGAGGATCGACTCCCATCTCCGCTTCTCGGTGCCCCTGAACGCAGGGTCCTGATCCGCCCAGAAGAGAAGCGTCGGCTTGTGGGCGATTTCCCCGAGCCGGCTCTCGATCGAGGCCAGGAACTCGGCGGAGCCGGTCAGCTCCCGGGGAAAGACCCGGACCGGGAGCCGGGACTCCTGGTCGGGGAACGGGCCACGCCACATCGCCATCTCCCGCCCTGTCGGGCTGCGACGGCGCATCGCCCTCCGCACGAAGACGTTGACGAACACATTGGCACGGTCGACGAGGAACTCTCCGGTCCGACCCTCACCAAGGGCGGATGCGAACCGCTGGGTGGCACTGTCGGTGCGGGGCCATGCCCATGTGTTGCCGATGATCATTCCCAGGACCCGGTCCTTGCGATCGAGGGAGGCAGCGAGACCGATGGGCCCGCCCCAGTCCTGCATCACCGGGGTGAAGCTCTGAAGATCGAGGGCATCGATGAACTTGCCGACAACCGCGGCGTGCTCGGCCGGGGTGTAGCCGTAACCATGAGGAGCCTTCGACAGCCCGAATCCGGGATAGTCGAGGGCGATGCATCGGAACTGGTCGGAGAGGACGGGGACCATCCGCCGGTAGAGAAACGACCAGGTGGGGTTCCCGTGCAGCATGAGCAGGGCCGGGCCATCACCCTCGTCGAGATAGTGGATCTGTGCGCCCTCGATCTCCTGCCAATGGCTCTCGAATGGGTATTGGTCCTCGAGGAACCAGTCGGGTCGCTCCACGGCAGTCAACGGTAGTGTCCGCAACGGGGCCGAAAGTCCCCTGAGCCGGGATTGGCCCAGGGTCAGGCCGGGATCGGGACCGAGTCCAGGACCAGCGCTGCCGCGTCGAAGGGGTTCATCTGCCGGCCGGTGCGACGGGCCGACTGGAGGGCGAGGTCATCCACGGAATCGGCCATGTTCGTCAGCATGTCGAACACCCACATGATCAAGGGCCACGGATGGAGACCGATCCTTGCCCGCACCTCCTCTGCGGCCCCGAGGGCGATCATTCCCATCTCGGCCCGGCCCTCGCCGAAAGAGAGCGATGCGGCTGCCTCCAGGGCGTAGCACACGCCTTCCCGGTAGTTCATGCTCCGGAACAGGTCGAACGAGCGTCGCAGGGCAAGTCGTGCCTCCTCGAATCTCCCCGAGGCGACATAGGTGAACCCGATCTGTGCCTCGGCGAGGCCGATCATGGCGTTGTTGCCGAGCGCCACTCCCAATTCGCGGGTTTCCATCTGGAACCTCTCGGCTGCGGCGTAGTCCCCGTTGGCACCGGCTTGTATCCCGAGCGCGATCAGGGCGTAGCCTTCGCCCCATCGATCCCCGAACCCCCGGAAGCGGGCCAGTGACAGCTCGAGACGGCGCCAGATCTCAGCCGGGTCCTGCCCAAAGGCCGGCATGATGAGGGTGGAGACGAAATCCGCCCAGTTGTGACAATCGATGTCGCCGTTGATCTCGAGGATCTCCAGAGCGCGGTCGATCGCCTCACGGGCCATCTTGTACTCACCCATCTCGTAGTGGATCCCTCCACGAAGCCACCACAAGCGGCCGGCGAGAACCGGGTCGAGGCTCTCGGGTGAGGTGATCCCCTTCAGCCAGCTGTTGCCCTCCCGGAGGCGGTTGCCCACCCATATGAAAACCCACAGCCCGTGGGCGAGCCGGACCAACGACGCCTCGTCTCCCTTCCGGGCCAGCCAGTCGGCGGCCACGCCGATATTGCTCCAGTCGGCGTTCAGGCTCTCCACCACTGCCGCCTGCTTCACCCCGCGCAGGTCGGGGAGGGCCGCCTCTGCCCGGCGCACGTAGAAGCCGGCGTGACGATCCCTGATCCGGTCGTGCTCGCCCGATTCGATGAGGCGACGGAGCCCGAACTCCCGGATCGGGGCCAGCATCCGAAGTCTTCCTTCGACGCCCTGTGCGGGGAGGACGAGGCTGTTCTCGACGAGAACCATCAACTGGTCGACTGCGTCGCCGTCCTCCACGGCCACTTCTTGGGCCGACTCGATGGTGAACCCGCCCTGGAAGACACAGAGCCTTGCGAACAGGGTCTGCTCCTCGCGGGCCAGCAGTTGATAGCTCCAGTCGATTGCGGCGTCCAGGGTGCGTTGCCGGGAAGGAAGATCGGCGGCCCCCGCTCCCAGGGCATCGAGCGACTTGGCGAGACGCTCGGAGAGCGCTTTGGGGGTGAGCATGCGGAGCCGCGCCGCCGCCAGCTCGATGGCCAGGGGCAGGCCGTCGACGATGCGCACGATCGAGGCGACAGGCGAGGCATTGTCCTCATCGACGGAGAAGCCGGGGATGACGGCCAGCGCCCGGTCTATGAAGAGACGGACCGCATCTGAGGCGGACACCGAGTCCACTTGCTCGGGCCCGGACGGTGGGAGGCCCAGCGGTTCCAGCACGTACTCGTGCTCGCTGGTGATGCGGAGAGCGACCCGGCTTGTGGCGAGCACCTTGAGCCCCGGGCTGCGGCCGAGGAGGGCACCAATGTCGGATCCGGCGTCGATCACATGCTCGAAGTTGTCGACCACGAGCAGAACCTGCTGGTCCTGGAACTCGCTGGAGAGGGCGTCGATCGCTTCTCCCTCGATGGGGATCCCTGCCGCCTCGCCCACCGCGAGCAGGACCTGATCGCCGTCGGTGATCGTCGCCAAGTTCACGAAATAGACCCCGTCGGGGAATGAGGGGGCCAGCTCCTCGGCAACGGCCACAGCCAGACGTGTCTTGCCGATCCCTCCCGGCCCGGTGAAGGTGGCGAGCCGCACCTGCGGGCGACTCAGGATCTCGACCATCTCGGTCAACTCCCGTTCTCTGCCCACCAGCCTGTTCTGTGGGGCGGGGAGCCTGACCCGGGTCGTGGAGCGAGCCCGTGGCGGCGGGAATCGATACTCGAGACCAGGGGCGGTCACCTGGAACAGCTTCTCGGCGCGCGAAAGGCCTTTGAGGGCGAACGACCCCAGCTCCTTGACCTGCCAGCCGGTCTCCGCCCGCGAGTCCTCGACCAACTCCCGGACCGAAGCCGAGACCACGATCTGGCCACCATGAGCCGACGAGGCCACCCTCGACGCCCGATGAACGTCGAGACCCACGTACCCACCCGATCCGATTCGGGCGGTCCCGGTGTGGAGCCCGATCCGGCACAGGACCTCCGCCGACTGTGGCCAGGATCTCGCGACGAGGTCGGTGTGGATCTGGACCGCGGCCGCCGTTGCCTCGACCGCGTCCTGGAACACCGCGAAGATCCGTTCCCCTTCCAGGTCGAGGACGATGCCGCCATGGTCTCGCGTCGCCCGGTCGATGACCTCGTGGTACGCGTAGAGGATCTCGGCGTATTCGTCTCCGAGCCGTTCGACGAGCCGTGTGGAGCCGACGATGTCGCCGAACAGGAAGGTCAAAGTGCCCGAGGGGAGCGCGCCACGGTCGTCACCGGTGGCCGCGAAGCGCTCGGACATGAGGGCGGCCAGATCGTCGACCAGCAATTCGGCAAGCTCGCCGGGCGATTCGAAAGTGCGCGACGTCGAGCCGTCAGCCGCTCTGATCCGCTCCAGCAGGCGCACCAGCCCTTGCTCCCGGTCGGGGGCGGGCTCTTTGACGTAGATCAGCCGGGGCAGGTTGGCACCACGGTCGAAATCATGCTCGAGGTCGGAGACGGGGCTCACCTCGTCGACCCAGCCGTAGAGCTCCCAGTAGATGCCGACGAAGATGTCCGCATCCTCGACGCCTGAATCCTCGACACCGGGCTGGTCCCCGAGGTCGGCACCAGTTGGCGAGAGCCGCAAGGTCCGAATCGCCGACTTGGCTGCTTCCCGCTCCGATCTCAGCTCGCCGAGGCTGGACGAGACATAGACCCGGAGCCGGCGCGGCTCACCATTGGGTGACTGAGAACCGAATGGTTCGTCCACCTCCCAGGCAGCGCTCACGCCTCGCACGCTACTGCTGTCGTCGGCCTTGCGGCAACGTGACTCCTGCCGGTGAGGGTGTGGGCTGGATCAGCGGGCCGGGTGGTCGAAAGGGTCGACCCGGATCCGAGGTGAGACGGCGAGACGGGGGAGGAAGTACTGGACCAACGGGCCGATGGCCAGGGCGTACACGATGGTCCCGAGCCCGAACCTCCCGCCCAGGACCCAACCCACCGTTAGGGCCGCGATTTCGAGCACCGCCCGGGTCAACCTGATCGAGGGGCCTCGCTTGGCGATGCCGGTCATGAGGCCGTCTCTCGGGCCCGGCCCGAGGTCGGCGCCTATGTACAGGCCCGAGGCGACACCGATGAGCAGGACCCCGGCCACCAGCATCCCCCAGGCGACAGTCGTCGAGCTTGCCGTTGGGACCACCAGGGCAGTCATATCGATGACCAGGCCGATGATCAACGCATTGAGCAGGGTGCCCAGCCCGTAGGCCTCCCGCAGTGGGAGCCACGCCAGCAGGACGACCACCGAGACGATGATCGACCACAGACCCACGGTCAGCCCGAATCTGCGGGCCAGACCCTGGTGCAGCACGTCCCAGGGTGGCACCCCCAGCTCGGATTGGAGCATCAGCCCGATACCGATGCCGAACACGACCAGCCCGACGACGAGCCGGGTGAGACGCAACGTGAGCTGCTCCCCCGTGACCGGGACCAGGTACTTGCTCATTCCACGGATCTCACTTCGGGTCGGGGGCGCTGGGCAAGGTAAACCCCGATCGAGACGGCGATCATCCCGATGATGTCCAATGGGCCGGGTGTCTCGTCGAGGAACAGCCAAGCGAGGACGCCGATCTGGATCAGCATCGTGTTGTTGATCGCCGCCGACTCGGTGGCAGACAGCTGCTGAAGACTCCGGTTCCAGAGGGTGAACGCCCAGGCGGTGTTGACCACTGCCAGCCAAGCGATGATGAGCCAGGCCCGACCCGAGACCGACGGCATGCCTTCGATGACGATGCCGCTCACCACCAGGGCCAGGGCCCCGATCGTCATGCTCACCACCGTGACGATCACCGGGGACATGTCCCGTGCCCGATTGATCCCCCGGCCCATCAGGGCGGATATGGCATTGGCGACGAGACCGATGACGGCGGCGATCATGCCGACCGCGGTGAAGCCGATGTCTCCCGAGAAGTAGGCGATGGCACCGACGACGATGAGTGCGGTGCCCGCCAACTGTCGGGCGGTGGGACGCTCGGCGAGAGCCAAGGTGGAGACACCGGCAACGATCAGTGGTGTCAGGGAGAGCACCAGGCTCGAGGTGGCCGCGGGCTGGGCGTCGATCGCCACGAACTGGGCGCCCTGGGCCACGGCCACGAAGACCAGCCCGAGCAGCCCGAGCTGGGCCCATCTGGCCCGGGGGAGCTCCCGTATCTCGGTCCGGAGTCTCGGAGTGCCCGCCACGAGAACCGCCAGCACCAATGAGGCGAACAGGTAACGGCCCCCAGCGAAGAGGAGCGGGCTCAGGCCCTCGTTGTCGAGGCCGATCCGGATCAGGACCCAGGACGAAGCCCAGAGGACAGTGACGAACAGCGCGGTGAATATGGCGCCGGTGTGCTCCCGGCCTGCAGAGTCGGACAAAATCTCTCCTTCGATCGGCACGCGTTGCAACGTGCCGACTTGTCCCCTCGAGGCTTTTGTCCAGTGAGGTGCGAGCCCGGTTGCGGGCCTTCTGTGCCGCTCGGACCGGACGCCGATCTGAGATCGGCCGGAACCCTAGGCACCCTTGGGTCGGCGAGCCGAGGATACACGGCGAGGCGCTCGCCGTGGGCCGGCACATCGTGTTCGCGCACCGGGCACCTCCACAAGTCATTACCTTGGGGGGATGCGAGGAGTTGACGTTTGACGACGAGCACCAGCAAAGGCGACGAGGGGCTCTATGACTATGCCCTGAGAGAGCCGCGACTGCCTAGACCGGAGAATCGGGAGAACGATCGTCTCGACATCCCGATCGAAAGCCGACTCGAGCTCTACGAGACTCAACAGCTCCTGCGCCAGTTCGAGAAGCGCGCCTATGACCTGTTCCTCCAGAACCTGGTCAAGGGGACCTCGCATCTCTCGCTTGGGATGGAGGCGGTTGCAACCGGATTCGGCCATGCCATGCGCCCCGACGACTACACGTTTGCCACCTACCGGGGGCACGCCCACACCCTGGCCCGGGGCGCAGAGCCCGGCCCGGTCCTCGCCGAGCTGTTGGGGAGGGAGAACGGGATCCTCAAGGGCAAGGGCGGCTCGATGCACCTGACCTCGGTCGAGCACGGGATGATGGGTTCCTACGCCATCATCGGCGCCCACCTCACCATCGCCAACGGCGCCGCATGGTCGGCCCGGATGCGGGGCACCGATCAGGTCGCGGTCTGCTTCTTCGGCGACGGCACCACCAACATCGGCGCCTTTCACGAGGCGCTCAACCTCGCCGTCATCTGGGACTTGCCGGTGGTGTTCGTGTGCGAGAACAACCTCTACATGGAGTACACGCCGATCGACCTGATCACAGCGGTCCCCAACCCGGCGGCCGACAGGGCAGGCGCCTACGGCCTGGAGAGCATCATCGTCGACGGCAACGACGCCGACGCCGTCTATCAGGTGGCCTTCAGCGTCATCGAGCGGGCGCGGCGCGGCGAGGGCCCGGCGCTGGTCGAGGCTGAGACCTATCGGGAGCAGGGCCACAGCCGAGCCGATCCCGGCAAGTACCGGCCCCCTGCGGAGATCGAAGCCTGGAAGGCGCGCGATCCGATCCCGATGTACCACGAGCGGCTGCTTCGGCTCGGGGTCTCCGAGGGGGATCTGAGCTCGATCCAACAGGATGTCGCCCGGAGGGTCGACGAGGCCACGGAGTTCGCCAAGAACGGCGCCGAGCCGGGGCGCGACCTGCTGATGGCCGACGTCTGGGCGGATGGAGGGTCGGCATGGCGGAACTGACCTACCGCACCGCCGTGGCCCATGGCATCGCCCAGGAGATGCGCCGCGATCCGAAGCTGGTGATGCTCGGTGAGGACATCGCGGGCGCCGGGGGCGTGTTCAAGACCACCGTTGGGCTTCTCGACGAGTTCGGCCCCGATCGGGTCCGAGACACCCCGATCTCCGAGCAGGCGATCCTGGGCGCGGCGATGGGTGCGGCGATGACCGGGATCCCGGTGATCGCCGAGATCATGTTCTCCGACTTCATCGCCGTCTGCTTCGACCTGCTCGCCAACGAGATGGCGAAGTCCAGGTACATGACCGGAGGCCAGGTGAGCGTGCCGGTGGTGGTGCGCACCCACAACGGTGGCGGCTCGCGTTTCGGCGCCCAGCACTCGCAGAGTGTCGAGAACTGGGTGATGATGATCCCCGGTCTCAAGGTCGTCGCTCCATCCACTCCCGTCGACGTCGTCGGCCTGATGGCGGCGGCGATCCGCGATCCCGACCCGGTGGTGTTCTTCGAGCACAAGTCGCTCTTGGCGGTCAAAGGAGAGGTTCCCGACGGCCAGATCGTCGACGAGTTGGGGGTGGCCAAAGTGGTCCGCGAGGGCACCGACTGCACCATCGCCGCCCTCGCTCTCATGGTCCCCCGCGCCCTGGAGGCTGCTGAGCAGCTGGCAGCCGATGGGATCTCGGCAGAGGTGATCGACGTGCGGTCGCTGGTCCCTCTGGACACCCAGACCATCCTCGGCTCGGTCGCCAAGACCAGCCGGTTGTTCACCG
>JBOGEU010000791.1:0-3775 GCA_050741995.1 Acidimicrobiia bacterium
GCCGGGGGTCGACTGCGGGGACCGATGCCGAGCCCGGGAGCGACATCCCGATCGCCTCCCCCACCGATGCCATGGTGTTGGCGGTGAACATCCCAGCGCATGACCCGGCGCCGGGGCAGGCCGCCCGTTCGATCGCCATCAGCTCCTCGATGGTGATCCTGCCCTCGGACTCGGCGCCTATCCCCTCGAACACATCCACGATCGAGATGTCGCGCCCGAGGTAGTTCCCGGGGAGACTCGACCCGCCGTAGAGGAAGACAGCGGGGAGATCGAGTCGGGCTGCCGCCATCAGCATCCCGGGCAGCGACTTGTCGCAACCGGCGATGGAGACCAGGGCATCGAAGCGCTCGGCATGCATCACCAACTCGACCGAGTCGGCGATCACCTCTCTCGACACGAGAGAGGCCCGCATCCCCTCGTGACCCATCGAGATCCCGTCCGAGACCGCGATCGTGGAGAAGACCAACCCCACTCCCCCGGTGGCCGCGACTCCGGTCTTGGCGTGCTTGGACAATTCGGGACCGGTGATATTGCACGGGGTCACCTCATTGCCGGCCGAGACCACGCCGACCTGGGGCCGGTCGAAGTCGTCGTCGGTGAGCCCGACAGCTCGCAGCATCGCCCGCGCCCCCGATTTGGCGGCGCCTTCTGTCACCTCTTGAGATCGGATCTTGTAGGTCATGGGCCAAAGATCCTAAGACCTTGGATTTCCTCTCAGCGCCAAACCGACCACAATCCGCACATGGCAACGATCTACTACGACGCGGACAGCGACCTCGGGCTGATTCAGGGAAAGAAAGTGGCCGTGATCGGTTACGGCAGCCAGGGCCATGCCCACGCCCTCAACCTCAAGGAGTCCGGGGTGGAGGTAGTCGTCGGCCTCCGGGAGGGCTCCTCGAGCTGGGTCGAGGCCGAGAGCGCCGGGCTTCGGGTCCTCACCCCCGATGCAGCCGCCGAATGGGCGGACACCATCATGATGCTCGTCCCCGACCAGGTGATGGGGGTCATCTACGCCGAGTCGATCGAGCGCAATCTGGACGCCGGGGACACCCTCCTCTTCGCCCATGGGTTCAACATCCATTTCGGGGAGATCGTCCCGCCCGAGGACGTCGATGTGGCGATGATCGCCCCCAAGGGCCCAGGCCATCTGGTGCGACGCACCTACCAGCAGGGATCGGGTGTTCCCTGCCTGCTCGCCGTCCATCAGGATGCATCGGGCAATGCGCGGGCCCTCGCTCTCTCCTATGCGTCCGCCATCGGCGGCGGGCGGGCCGGCATCCTGGAGACGACCTTCAAGGAGGATACCGAGACCGATCTCTTCGGTGAGCAGGTCATCCTGTGCGGGGGGGTGTCCGAGCTGATCAAGGCATCATTCGAGACCCTTGTCGAGGCCGGGTACCAGCCGGAGTCGGCCTATTTCGAGACCCTCCACGAGCTGAAGCTGATCGTCGACCTCCTGTACGAGGGGGGCCTGTCCTGGATGCGCTACTCGGTGTCCGACACCGCCGAGTACGGCGACTACACCCGGGGCTCACGAATCGTCACCGACGACACCCGGAAAGCGATGAAGGAGGCGCTGGCCGAGATCCAGTCCGGCGCCTTCGCCAACGAGTGGATGGCCCAAGCCCGGGAAGGCGCCCCCTTCCTCTACGAGCAGAGGGCGGCGAACCGGGCCCATCAGATCGAAGACGTGGGTCGTGAGCTGCGCAAGATGATGCCGTTCATGGAGCCGAAGACCGCCCCCTGACACACCGCGCCCACACGGTCAGCCGGTCTTCTCGAGTGATCGGGTGATCCAGCGGTCGATCTCGGCCCAGATGTCGTACAGCCAGGCCTCCTGCCCCTCGGGTAGGGGGATGTCCTCGGAGGGGACATGCCAGAGCTTGACCGACACCGAGGTGTCCATCGGCATCGCTCGCCAGATGTCGGCCGCAGTGACGAATCCCTCGAGCCCGGCATGGCCCACGAAGAAGACATCCGATGGTTTGGGCGCCGCCTCGAGGGCGGTCATCACCCCGAGGGTCCGGGGGGGCAGGGTCTGTTTCAGCTCCTCTGCCCGCTCCGCCAGATCCGGCCTCCCTATCTCTCGCAGTTTCTGGATGGCCCGCGCCCGCCGTCGCTCGGTGTAGTTCGCCCCTTCGGGGAATATGACGAATGCGTCGTCGGAGCCCAAGTTCCGAGCCAGGTCGCCGATCGAGCCGAGGAGCGCCTCCCCACCCTTGCGCCCGACCGGCACGAAGGCGGTGGGCAGCCGGTTGAGGATGACGTCCACGGCAGGGTCCCATTGCAGGAACTCTTTCAAGACGATCCGCGGGTCACGACCGAACCCGTTGACCAGGCCGTTCATCAACAGGAAGGAATCACCCGGGCCGGCATGTCTCGACAGGACCAGGATCGCCCGGGAGCGCTCCCGGTCCCTGGTGGCAGGTCGATCGTCCTCCACCTCCAACTCCAGCTTGAAGGTGAACAGCGCCGACTTCACCACCGTGCGCAGCATCCACCCCAAGAGCCGGTAGTGCACCTCGACGAAGAACGGCGATCGAGCCTTCCAACCGAGCCCGGAGAAGACCCAGGTGAAGAACATCGCCGCCAGGCCGACGGTCTCGACAACCAGGTACAAGAACAGGAACCAGGCCAGGCGAAAGATCCGCCAGTTGCCGGGCACGTAACGCGAGAGGAACGCGGCGACCACCAGCCAGATCGGGAGCGACACCAGCGCCATGACCACGAGCAGGACGAGGGCCGGGTCGATGAGGAGACGCCTCAACCACTTCGGGGGGAGTCTCACATCGAATGCAGGTACTCGATCGTGGCCCGGTAGGCGCCTTCGATCAACTCGCTGGTGGAGCCGACATCACGCCACTTGAGCTGTCTGCTGTCGTCGAATGCCACCGGGTTGCCCGACGGGAGCAGATGCAGGTCGATGCCTTCGGGAAGGTTCTCCATCGCGGTCACGAATCGGTGGCGACGTGCGATCTCGAATGAGATCAGGGCGGCCTCGTAGAGTCGCTGGGGAGGACGAAGCGGCGACTCGATCCGCCCGACCTGGAGGACGAAGATGCGGGTGGCGCCGAGGGCGATGGCCCGTGCCAACGGGACAGAGTCGACCAACCCACCGTCATAGAAATGCTCACCACCGATCTCGACAGGTGGGAAGAGGGCGGGAACCGCAGACGAGGCGAGCAGCGCCTCGATCAGCGGCCCGCTGCTGAACCAGTGCTCGGATGCCCGCTCGATCGACGCCGCCACACACTGGAACCTGATCGCCAGGTCTTCGATCCTCCGGTCGGGAGCATGGACTCGCTCCAGCAGCGCCCGCATCTCCGAGGTGTCGTGAAGCGCCGGTTTGAAGGTGACCGCCTTCTTGAAACGGTCGAAGCTGCTCCCTTGGAGCAGGTCGGTCCGGGCGATGCCGGCCCAGAGATCGGCGAGCCTCGCCACTCCCTCCGGGCCTGGCCGATCAGCGATCACCGATCCGTTGAAAGCCCCTATCGACGTCCCCAGCACCAGGTCGGGGAGAAGCCCCCCCTCGTCGAGGGCACGCAGCATCCCCACCTCCACTGCCCCCCATCGGCCACCCCCGCCGAGGACGAATGCCATGGTCATGGCGGGTCACGGAGCGTGGAACGCGGAAGGTGGGACGTGTTACGCCTCTTCCTCTATGTACCACTCGGTGAAGTCGGTGCACAGGCCGTCGGCGTCGAATCGGATCACGAACAGGTTGCGATGACTGAGAGGCGGGTCGAGATAACGGGTGGCGCCGGTGATGACCGCC
>JBOGEU010000792.1:0-3922 GCA_050741995.1 Acidimicrobiia bacterium
GGGCAGAGCCACGCGAGGTGCTGGTCGCAGAGGGCGCCCTGAGCCCGATCCCCCCGGATCTGAAGCTGGAACCACTTGGACCGTTCACTCTCAGGGGCGTGGCCAAACCGGTGGGCCTCTACCGGGCCGGCTGGGCCTGATCCGCCGCCGGCGAATCGGTGCGGCCTATAGAGTCGACAACGGCCGATCCAGGGCCTCGGCGATCTTGGCCACCGTCTCCATCGTGGATGCGAAACCTTCGAGGGTGAGGCTCTGCGGGCCGTCGCTCAGGGCTTGCTCGGGACGGTCGTGGACCTCGATGATGAGCCCGTCGGCGCCGGCGGCGACGCCGGCGGCCGCGAGACTCGGGACCAGGGATCGCTTCCCTGCGGCATGGCTGGGGTCGACGATGACCGGCAGATGCGAGCGCTCCTTGAGCACCGGCACCGCGCTGATGTCCAGGGTGCCCCGGGTGGCAGTCTCGAAGGAGCGGATGCCCCGCTCACAGAGCACCACCCTCGGATTGCCGGCGCCGACGATGTACTCCGCGGCAAGCAGCATCTCCTCGATTGTGGACATCAGGCCCCTCTTGAGGAGCACCGGAGTCGGCTGCTCCCCGACGGCGGAGAGGAGCCGGAAATTCTGCATGTTCCTGCTTCCCACCTGGAGCATGTCCACATGGCGCCGCATGAGCGGGATGTCCTCGGGGGCGACGACCTCGGATACCACCCCAAGACCGGTCTCATCCCGGGCGGCGGCCAGCATCTCCAGACCTCGCTCCCCGAGCCCCTGGAAGCTGTACGGCGAAGTCCTCGGCTTGAAGGCGCCACCACGGAGGAGCACCGCGCCCTCCTTGGCCACCGACCGGGCAATGGTCAGCAGCTGTTCCTCGGACTCCACGGAGCAGGGGCCGGCGATCACCGCCACCCCCTGCCCGCCGATCAGCACGTCACCCACCTTCACCGTGCTCGGTTCCGAGCGGGCCTCCCTTGCGACAAACGGATAGCGCGGCGCGTCGAGGCTGATCGAATCGACGCCGGGAAGCGCGGCGATGATCTCGCCCAATCCCGGCTCGGGGTCGCCGATGATGCTGACAATGGTCGTCGCCCCGGCCTCACCGACATGAACCCGGAGCCCGTGACCTTCGATGAACCTGAGGATGGCGGCCTTCTCGCCCAGAGTGCACCGATCGGACAACGTTGCGATCACGGCGTCAGCCCGTCGATGAAGGCCACCGGGTCGTCACCGGCGGCGAGCACCTCGACCAACGCGCTGCCCACGATCACGCCGTCGCAGTGCGGTCCGAGAGCCTGCACCTGCTTGGCCGTCCTCACTCCGAAGCCGGCGAGGACCGGGACCCGGGAAGCTGCTTTCACCTCGTCCAGATAGCCTGTCACCTCGTCCCCGATGCCGGCGCTGCCCCCGGTGGTCCCGGTCATGGTCACCGCGTAGGTGAAGCCCTCGGAAGCCGTGCCGAGAGCCGAGAGCCGGGCGCGACTCGTCACCGGGCTCACCAGTTGCACCAGACCGATCCCGTTCTCACCCGCCACCGTCCCCATCTCGCCCGATTCTTCCAGCGGCAGATCCGGGACGACGAGGGCGGCCACACCCGCGGCGGCGAGCCGGGGCATCAGCTCCGCCGGACCATATGCAAGCAGCGGGTTGAGATAGCTCATCACCACCAGGTCGGCGGCCAATCGGGGAAGGCTCTCGATGGCGGAGACGATCGAGGCGAGACTGGCCCCGGCGTCGAGGGCGACCCGGCTCGACTCCTGGATAGTGGCGCCGTCCGCCATCGGGTCCGAGAAGGGAATTCCGATCTCCACCGCGGCCGAGCCGGCTGCGATCGCCTGCAGGGCCTCCTGGAACCCACTCATCGTCGGGAAGCCACCCGTGAGGTAGGGGACGACAGTGGTCGTTGGGCCCCCGAGACGTTGCTCGAGAGCGGCGGCCCCGACCAGCGAGGCGCTCAACGGCCGAGCCCCCGGAGAATGTCGATGTCCTTGTCGCCTCGTCCCGAGAGCCCGACCAGCACCACCGAGCCGGGGCTGGATTCCAGCCATCTCCTGGCACCGGCCAAGGCGTGGCTCGACTCGAGAGCGGGGAGGATCCCTTCCAGCCGTCCCAGCTCATCGAGAGCGGACAGGGCTTCGTCGTCGGTGGCCTGCTCGTAGCGGGCTCGGCCGCTCTCGGCGAGCCACGAGTGCTCGGGGCCGACTCCCGGATAGTCGAGCCCGGCCGAAACCGAATGTGTCTCCTGGATCTGCCCCCCCTCGTCCTGGAGCAGGAAGGAGAAGCTGCCGTGAAGCACTCCCGGGCTGCCGAGGCCGATGGTGGCTGCGTTGTGGCCCAACTCCGGGGAGGTGCCTCCTGCCTCGACCCCGATCAACTCGATGGGGTCTTCGATCAGGGGGTGGAACAGCCCGATCGCATTCGAGCCGCCGCCGACACAGGCAACGGCGGCATCGGGCAGCCGGCCGGCGCGCTCCAGCATCTGGCGGCGGGCCTCTCGCCCGATCACGGACTGCAGCTCACGCACCAGCCACGGATAGGGATGGGGCCCGACCGCCGAGCCGAGCAGGTAATACGTGGTCTCCGGCTGGCTCACCCAGTCTCGCAGCGCCTCGTTGATCGCGGCGCGCAACGTGGCGTCACCAGAGACCACCGGAATCACCTTGGCCCCGAGCAGGCGCATCCTGTCCACGTTGGGCGCCTGCCGCTCGATATCGACTGTCCCCATGTAGACCGTGCAGTCGAGACCGAGCCGGGCACATGCGGCCGCAGAGGCAACACCATGTTGGCCGGCCCCGGTCTCGGCGATCACACGTTTGGCGCCCATCTCGCGGGCGACCAGGGCCTGGCCGATGGCGTTGTTGATCTTGTGGGCCCCGGTGTGAGCCAGGTCCTCGCGCTTCAACCAGACCTCTCCTCCCCACTCCTCGCCCAGGCGCCGGGCATGGGTGAGTGCGGTGGGCCGACCCACCCAGGTGCCCAACTCGTCCTCGTACATGTTCAAGAACCCGGGGTCCCCGAGCAGGAGCCGGGTCGTCTCTTCGAGCCGTGACAGGGCCGGAATCAAGATCTCGGGGACGTATCGCCCGCCGAACCGCCCGAACCTGCCGTTCTCGCTCGCCTGCATCCCTGGTGTCATCGCGCGACCCGCTCGGTCTTGTCGAGCTCACGCCGTGACAAATCCACGAATGCTCTCATCAACTCATGATCCTTCTCTCCGGGGCGTACCTCCACGCCAGAGCTGACATCGACGCCCAAGGGGCGAACCCTGGCGACCGCCTCGGCGACATTTCCCGGGTCGAGGCCCCCGGCGAGGATCAGCCGGTCGTGAGCCTGGAGGGAACCGAGTCGATCCCAGTCGGCGACCCGGCCCGTACCCCCTTTGGCCGCACTGTCGATGAGGACCACATCCCTGTTGGTCACGGCCAAGGCGCGTTCCAGGCCGGCCTCGAGCCCCCCATCGGCGACGACGACCGGAAGGGTTCGATCCGGTGCCAGATCGGTGAGCCGGCCGGCTTCGGCCTGGAAGAGGTCCGGTGCCATTATTTCCGCGGTCTGCCGAATCAGGTCGGTGGAGGGGTCGTGGAACACCGCCACCCCCAGCATCCCATCCGGCACCATCTTCATCAGCATCGCCGCCTCGGTGACCGAGACCTGTCTCGGCGAAGGGGTGAGGACGAACCCGACGGCGTCGGCCCCGGCCTCGGCGGCCGCCTCCAGGTCGGCCGCGGTCCTGATCCCGCACAGCTTGACGAACAGGCTCACGTCGTCAATGCCATCCGCCGGCCGGCATCGACCATCGATCTCACCAATGTCGACGGGTCGGCGCTTCTCATCAATGCCGAGCCGACCAGGGCCGCCCGATAACCAAGCCCGACGATCCGTTCCACGTCCTCGGGGCCGCCCATGGCACTCTCCGCCACCGCCACGA
>JBOGEU010000793.1:0-3143 GCA_050741995.1 Acidimicrobiia bacterium
ATGCACGATTACGTCCTGTTCTCGACGGCCGGGGTCCCGGTTGGTGGTCTCGGGTCGCGGTTCCGGCCGATCCCGGTGCAGTCCAGCTCCGGCATTCCCGATTCGATCCGCACCGTGGTGAAGACACTGCCCTTCAACGACCTCGAGCTGGTCGAACGGGCGTTCAAGGACGATGGAGCGCGGATCGCGGCCGTGATCGTCGAGCCGATTCTGGGTAACGCCTTCGGAATCATGCCTCACGACGGGTTCCTCGCCGGGGTGCGCCGTCTTTGCGACGAGAGCGGGGCTTTGTTGATCTTCGACGAGGTGAAGACCGGTTTTCGGATTGCCCTCGGCGGTGCCAATGAGATCTTCGGGGTGACCCCCGACATCGGGACCTACGCCAAGGCGATGGGCAACGGGTACCCGGTGGCGGCCATCGCCATGACCGACAGCGTGGCGGCGGGGTGGCGCTCGTCAGGGATTGCCCAGGCGGGCACCTATTCCGGAAACGGCATCGGTGTCGCCGCCGCGGCGGCCACGATCGACCGGCTCGCCACCGGTGAGCCCTACGCCCGTATCGAAAAGGTGGGGCGGGCGCTGATGGAAGGGGTGGAGAGGATCCTGGCCGACCGCGGGGTGCCAGGCAGGGCGGTTGGGCATCCGGCGATGTTCTCGTTCTTCCTCGGAGAGGGCGAGCTGAACGACTTCCGGGACACCGCTCGGCACAACGACGAGCTCTACGATGCGACCCTGTTCGGGATGATCAGGCGCGGGGTCATGCCCTGTCCCGACGCGCTCGAGCCATGGTTCACCTGCGCCGCCCACACCGACGAGGACGTGGCCACGACGTTGCAGGTGTTCGATGAGTCCCTGGTTGAGGTCCTGGGCTGAGCAAGGTCCCCCTGCGACCACGGCGCCGGGGGCCGCGCCACCTCCTAACGTGACGGGATGATCCGTGTTGCCATCTCCGGAGCCGGCGGCAAGCTGGCGGGACCCATTGCCGAAGCCGTTCTCGCATCGGAGGACCTGGAGCTGTCGGCGCTCTACAACCCGAATCGGGCGGGCGCCGAGATGCACGGCATCACAGTGACCGGCGCCGCGGGCGAGGTGTCTGCGGACGTCATGGTGGAGACGGCACACCCCGACGTGGTGTTCGAGAATCTGGAGGCGTGGCGGGCTGGTGAGATGGCCGGCGTGATCGGGACCTCGGGCTTCACTCCTGAGCGTCTGGAGGAGCTGCGCCGGATCTGGGGCACGGACGGCCCGCCGGCGCTGGTGGTCCCCAACTTCTCCATCGGGGCGGTGCTGATGATGCGCTTCGCCGCTGAGGCGGCTTCAAATTTCGAGGCGGTGGAGATCATCGAGCGTCATCACTCGACCAAGCCCGATGCCCCTTCCGGCACCGCTCTGGCGACTGCGATGGGCATCGCCGGGGCCGGCGGGGCCTCCGCCACCGGCTCGAAGGAGCTGGTGGAGGGGGCGAGGGGAGCCGAAGTAGAAGGGGTCAGGGTGCACGCCCTCCGTCTCCCCGGTCTCATCTCCCAACAGGAGGTGGCTCTCTCCAACCCGGGAGAGGTGCTCTCGATCGAGCATCTCTCGACCAACTATCAGTCCTTCGCCTCCGGCGCCCTCACCGCCATCCGCGGCGTCTCCACTCTCCCACCCGGGGTCCACCTCGGTTTGGAGGCGGTTCTATGAACGAATCGCACCGCCGGCGGGGAGGTTGCCTTGGGGCAGGTCGGGGAAGAAGGAGTAGATCCGTTCTCCGGTGAAGAGGCGGGCGTCGGGGTCCCAGGGGAAGAAGATCACGTTGCGCCAGACCATTTTCTCGCCGGTCGGCTCCATGCTCAGCCAGGGAGCGGTGAAGGTGCCGTTGACCACTGCCTCCTCGCATACACCCTGGGGCCCGACCACGATGGAGGTCAGGGCGAAGTCGATGTCGGGGAAGGCGGTCAACAGCTCGGTGTAGAACCTGGTCGCACCCACCTGTCGTTCCCAGCGATGCCCGGTCTGGACCAGTTCGTAGACGCAGTCGTCGGTCAGGGTGGCCATCAGCCCGGCGATGTCCCTTGCGTCCTCGGCCAGGGAATGGGCCTTCCACAGCTCCCGAACCGCCAGGTAGTCCTCGGGTGTCTCCGACAGGAGGTCGCGCACATGCTGCCGCTTGTCGATCGACTCCTGGATCAGGGCGTGGGCCATCGAAATCCTTCCTCCGGCTAGGGCGAGCGTAACCCGGTCAGAAGACGAGGACGGTGGCCAACCCGACCGCCAGGCAGTAGAAGGCGAACGGGATCAGGCCGATTCGACCCAAAATCTTGAGCAGCACGGCGATGGCGAAATAGCCAGTGATGGCGGCGACCGCCATTCCGATCAACAGCTCCGGGCTGAGCTCGGAAGTGTCTGAGATCATCAGCAACTCGAGAAGACCCCCTCCGGCGATGGCGGGGATCCCGAGCAAGAACGAGAATCGGGCTGCTTCGGTCGGTTCGAACCGCTGGCTGTCTCCCATCGAGATCGTCGTGCCCGACCTCGATATCCCCGGTATGAGCGCCACGGCCTGGGCGATACCGATCACGATGGCGTCGGGGATCTTGATCGAGGTGAGACGTCGATCGCCGGTGGCCAAGAGCTGGCCGATGCAGAGGATGAGCCCGGTCGCCATCAAAGCCCAGCCGACGTTTACCACACTCGTTTGGAATCGGTTGATGTCCCCGGCCAGGGGCAATCCGATGAGTGCGGGGATGGTCCCGATCGCCACCATCAATGCGATCTTGCGCCCCTCGGGTTCGGTGCGGAAGCGAAAGACCTTGAGCACGTCTTCACGAAAGTAGACGAGCACCGCCAAGAGTGTCCCCAGATGGAGGACCGCGGTGACGGCGAGAGATGGCGGTTCCACATCGAGCCCGAAATGGTTGAGGAAGGCGGGGATGATCACCAGATGGCCGGATGAGGAGACCGGGAGGAATTCAGTGAGGCCCTGGATCAGGCCCCAGATGGCGGCGGCGAGCACGCCGGCACGGTAACGGTCAGCTCGACGCAATCATGATCGCGATCCGTCCCTCGGCGGCGGCCCTCGCCACTTTGGGTGCCGGCTCAGCCTTGACCGCGATCGTTCCCATCCCGTTGCCCAACGGGTCGTCGACGGCTGCGGTGACCACCAC
>JBOGEU010000794.1:0-1452 GCA_050741995.1 Acidimicrobiia bacterium
CGTGCCTCTGGGTTGACCATGAGGTCGACGTAGCGCTGCCGGCTGCGAGTCTCGATGTCGACCAGCCCGTGCCACTTGTCGGGCAGCGGGCGCAGCGCCTTCTGCAGGAGGGTCAGTTCCTCGACCCTGACACTGAGCTCTCCCCGCTTGGTGGTCATGATCGTTCCCGTGGCCCCCACCCAATCACCGAGGTCGAGATCGTCGAAAGACTCCACCACGTCCTCACCGGCCGAGGCCCGGTCGACGAACAGCTGGATGGTGCCGCTGACGTCCTGGAGTGTGCCGAACTGGAGCTTGCCGAAGGAGCGATGGAGCATGAGCCGGCCGGCCACGGTGGCCGGGTCGTCGGTCTCGGTAGCGGGCTCCAATTCGGCGTAGGCGTCCTGGAGCTCGGATGCGAGGTGACTTCGCTCGAAGCGGTGGGGGTACCCGCCGGACTCGACCGTGGCCTCGTGTTTCTGGCGACGACCCTCGGGGAGCCGCTCTTCGCTCTCGCTCATCAGGTCGCGATCATGGCATGGCGGTCAGTTCGCTCGGCTCATCGAGCAGGATCCCCCGGTCGGGCACCGGGCGGTCATCGACGATGTCGAAGGCGACGTTGTCGATGAGACGGACCGCACCGACGTGGGCGGCCACCGCGAGCACCGCCGGCTGGTCCAGTGTCTCGATCGGCTTCATGGTGCGTTGCGAAGCCAGTTTCACGTAGTCCACCTCGAGGCCCTTCATCGACCGTGCCACGGTCGACTCGAGGCGATCTCCCCTCCGCTCCCCGGCATCGACCTGCTCGGCGGCCTGGAACAGACCTCTCGATATGGCAAGCGCCCCGTAGCGATCCTTCTTGGAGAGCCTGACGTTGCGGCTGGAGAGGGCGAGCCCGTCCGGCTCGCGGATTACGGGTGCTTCGACGATCTGCAGGGGGAACCTCAGGTCTCGCACCAGGGCCGGGAGCACGGCGACCTGTTGGTCGTCCTTGCGCCCGAACATGGAGAGATCGGGTTGGAGGCCGGCGAAGAGCTTGGCCACGACAGTGGCGACACCCACGAAGTGCCCGGGCCGGTGCCGGCCCTCCATCTCGTCGGTCACGCCGATCACCTCGACCGTGGTCACCGACTCCCCGGGGTACACCTCGGACTCGGGGGGCGCGAAGAGGATGTCGACACCGTGCTCGGCGGCCAGCGAGGCATCCCGGTCCTCGTCCCGGG
This sequence comes from Acidimicrobiia bacterium, assembly GCA_050741995.1. Classification (GTDB taxonomy): domain Bacteria; phylum Actinomycetota; class Acidimicrobiia; order Spongiisociales; family ZC4RG35; genus JARDZU01. The sequence goes on from JBOGEU010000794.1 coordinate 1,203, forward strand.
GATAGGCCTGGAAGTCCTCTGGCTGGTTGAACTGGGTCGGGTTGACGAAGAGCGACACCACCAGGGTGTCGCAGCGCTCCCGGAGCATCTCCATGAGAAGGAGATGCCCTTCATGGAAGAAGCCCAGCGTGGGTAGGAGCCCGACTCTCCCCCGATAGCTGTCGCGCGTCTCCGCGAAGCTGCGACTCACCTCCACCGGTGTAGGTCCTCCTCCCGCCCCGCTCGGATCGTGGTCGCCTCGGCCATGAGC
>JBOGEU010000795.1:0-3347 GCA_050741995.1 Acidimicrobiia bacterium
CCGTTGAGCAGGGCGATCAGCGGCCTGAAGACGACGATGAATGCCCGAAACGGAATCGCCAATGCCAGGGCGGTCCGCTCCGGATTGGAGATGGCGACGTTCTTCGGGGCCATCTCGCCGATGACCATGTGCAGGAAGACCACGATGAAGAGGCCTATGAACAGGGAGACGGCGTGGATCAGCCCGTCGGAAACGGGGACGAAACCGAGAAGAACCTCGAACATGGCGGTGACCGCCGGCTCGGCCACGGCGCCGAGGACCAACGAAGCCAGGGTGATCCCGAGCTGTGCCGCGGCGAGGCTCAGCGATAGGTTCTTGTTGAGCCCGATCGCGATCCGGGGCGAACGCCCACGCTGCTGGTCCAGCACGTTGCGCCGCGCCGTGATGTAGGCGAACTCGGCGGCCACGAAGAACCCGTTGGCCAGCAAGAGCAGGGCTATCCAGAAGAGGGTGGGCCAGGTCACTCGCTCTCCTCGTCCCCGTCGCTCTCCCTGGTCACTCGCACCTGGTCGACCCGGTGGCCGTCCATGGAGAGGATTTCGAATGCGACGTTCCCCACGCCCACCAACTCGCCCACTACCGGGAAGCGGCCGAGTCGAGCCACGAGATATCCGCCGAGCGTCTCATATCGTCCCTCGGGCCACTCGTACCCGATGAGTTCCTCGACCTCGTGTCGATGAAGCAGCCCGGAGAGGACTTCGATCTCTTCTTTCCCCTCGTCCGACCTCTGCACCAGGTCGTACTCGTCCTCTATGTCACCGAAGATCTCCTCGAGGAGGTCCTCGATGGTGACGATCCCTGCCGTCCCGCCGTACTCGTCGACGACCACGGCCATCCCGCGTCCTGCTCTCTGCAACTCACCGAGCAGGTACTCCAGCGTGCTGGACTCGGGGACCTGAAGCGCCGGTTGGACGATCTCCCCGACCGGGGTGACGGGTATTCGCGACTCGGGGACACCGATGCTGTCCTTGACATGGACGATCCCCACGATGTCGTCGATGCCCTCGTCGAAGACCGGGAAGCGCGAATGCCCGGTTGCCACCGACGTCCTCCGTAGCTCGGCGATGGAGTCATGTCGGCTCAGGCCCACCACCGACACCCGGGGAACCATGGCATCGCCTGCCACCTTCTCGGTGAAGGTGATGGCACGGGTCAACAGCTCGAGCTCGTCGTCGTCGAGGCGGCCCTCCTCACCCGAGGAGCGGATCATGAGCTCGAGCTCCTCCATCGACCGCACGCCGGCCAACTCCTCCCTGGGCTCGATGCCGAGCCTGCGCACCGTCCAATTGGCCGATTGGTTGAGAAAGAGGATGAGGCGGCGCAGGACGCGGTTGACCATTTGGAGCGGGATGGCGAACCAGACCGCCGTATTCCATGGTCGTGCGATCGCCAGGTTCTTTGGAACCAGCTCACCGAAGACCATGCTGGCGGCTGTGGCCAAGACGAGCCCGATCACGAGCGAGACGACCGGCGATGACCGATCCGAGACGAAGGGGAGCGCGGCAATCAATGGTTCGAGGAGCCTGGCGATCGTGGGCTCGGCGATCGCACCCACGACCAGCGAGGTGACTGTTATGCCCAGCTGGGCCCCGGAGAGCTCGAAAGACAGATTGCGCAGAGAGCCGAGGATGCGGCGTGCCGCGCGGTCCCCTTCCTGGGCCCGTCGCTCCACCTGGCTGCGGTCGATGGCGACCATTGCAAACTCGGCCGCGACAAAGAAGCCGGTGAGCAGTATGAGCAGGACGACCGCGGCCAATCCCAAGTAGGTACTAATACGGGGGCTCCGGGCTCACGGTCGGTCCCAGGATATAGCGCCGCGCCACGAGCCTGGAACCCTTTTCACGGACACCGCGCCACGAGGCATGGCTACCCAGCTCATGTCGTCTCTGCGGTCTCCTCGATCAGTTCGCTCTCGTCCGAGGGTTGGCCGATGGCGATAACACCCCGAATTGTCTGGTAGAGCATGAGGACGACAGCAACCATCATGCCACCCAGGAGCGAAGCCGCCCCGGTCACCAGGCCGTACATCAGGTTGTAGTAGGAGGTGAGATTCTCCGCCTCCTCCAGCGGCAGGCCGATGAAGAGGAGGAGGACGACTGCACCGACGATGGAGATCGTGGTGAATATCGCGACTTGCTTGACCCGCTGGTAGTGAATCTCCCGGAACTCCCACTCCGTGGCATAGGCGATGCCGAGCAGCGTAAGCATCAGTGCGAGGATCGTCGCTCCCGCCCCGATGATGGCCGAAGTAAGGAATCGGAGGTTCGGAATCGACAGCTCCAGCAGACGACGCCCCTCCACCGAGCTCAAGCGGCCCACCGCCGACACGGCGAGGAAGAGCGCCACCGCGGTGACCAGACCACCGATCAGTGCCCATCTTCCGTCGACGAATCTTGGTGATTCGGACGTCGCTCGACTCTGGCTCATATCTCTTCCCGGTTCCGCGGTGTGAGAGCCGCACGACAGAGGCCCCTCGATTCAACCGGAGTCACCTACCCTTCGCCGGGGCCCTTTGAAACGACCATGATCTGCCCTGGTATCCGACAGATCTGGCGATGATGATGTGGCAATGGCGAGTTACCTGGTGAACGAAGCTGCGGTGGCGAAGGCGAAGGAGATGATCGAGTCCCGCCAGTACGTGGTTCGAAGCGAATGGTCAGAGGTGCAGCCGACGTCCGCGGCCGAGAACCAATACTTGGAGAAGAACGGTTGGGAGGCCTACGCCGCATGGCACCTAGGACTGACCGAAGGCGCGGCCGACGAGACCAAGGCCCGTTATGGATTCGTGTTCGGGGACTTCCGGCGACTGCATCGCAGCGGTTTGATGGCCTGCCGTTTCCGTGCAACCCAATGGGATCACAAGGACATCGAGTTGGCTGCCCACAACCTGATCCAAGAGCTCGACGCCCGCCGCGGCACCTGAGCCCTGAACGTAAAACGTTCATCAGGCAATCGGCTCAGCCGATTGCCCCAGCCTCCGTCATGTTGAGCTCGATCAGCGCGTTCATCTCCACCGCGTACTCCATGGGGAGCTCCTTCACGATGGGCTCGATGAACCCGGCGACGATCATCGACGTCGCCTGATCCTCGGTCAGGCCACGGGACATGAGGTAGAACAGCTGCTCCTCACCGACCTTCGACACTGTCGCCTCGTGGCCGATCTCGGCGTCATTCTCCTCGATCTCCATGTATGGATAGGTGTCTGAGCGGCTCTGTTCGTCGAGGATCAGGGCGTCGCATCGGACGAACGACTTGGCGTTCTCCGCCCCCGGCTCGACCCGGACCAGACCCCGGTAGCCGGCCCGCCCCCCGCTCTTCGAGATCGACTTCGAGACGATGGTCGAAGT
>JBOGEU010000796.1:0-1625 GCA_050741995.1 Acidimicrobiia bacterium
GAGCTGATCTTCTGGTTGGCGATGAGGATGTAGGGATCCTCCAGCACCGCCTCCTGCCGATCGGCATCGGTGACGAAGTAGGGGTTGATGATGCCCTTGTCGAACTGCATGCCCTCGGTGAACTCGAGCTCGAGCCCGAAGGTCTGGCCCTCCTCGACGGTGATGACCCCGTCCTTGCCGACCTTGTCCATCGCCTCGGCGATGACCTTGCCGATGGTCGGGTCGTTGTTGGCCGAGATGGAGGCGACATTGGCGATCTCGTCGCTGGTCTCGATGTCGCGCGACATGTCGCCGATGGCCTTGACCACCTGCTCGACGGCGCCTTCGATGCCCCGCTTGAGGTCCATCGGGTTGGCGCCGGCGGCTACGTTGCGGAGGCCTTCGCGGACCATGGCCTGTGCGAGCACGGTGGCGGTAGTGGTCCCGTCACCGGCGACGTCGTTGGTCTTGGTGGCGACTTCCTTGGCCAGTTGGGCTCCCATGTTCTCGTAGGGATCGTCCAACTCGATTTCCTTGGCGATGGTCACGCCGTCATTGGTGATGGTGGGGGCGCCCCACTTCTTCTCCAGGACGACGTTGCGACCCTTGGGGCCGAGAGTGACCTTTACGGTGTCGGCGAGCTTGTTCACGCCAGCCTCGAGGCCCCGACGGGCCTCTTCATTGAAGCGAAGATCCTTCGCTGCCATTTTCTATCAACTCCTCAATTGACGATCGCCAGGAGGTCGCGCTCCGACAAGACGAGGTACTCGTTCCCGTCGAGCTTGACCTCGGTGCCGGCAAATTTCGAGTAGAGGACCCTGTCCCCGATGGAGACATCCATCGGGATCCGGTCACCGCCTTCGTCACGGCCACCGGGGCCGATGGCGATAACCTCACCGATCTGCGGCTTCTCCTTGGCGGTGTCGGGGATGACAAGCCCGGATGGGGTACGCGACTCCGCGTCCTCGGTGGGCTTTACCACCACTCGATCACCGAGCGGCTGAAGCTTCATAGTTTTGCTCCTCCTTGAAGCTCGTTGCATTGTCTCGGGCACCAGCCATAGCGACCGACGGCCCATGGGTTAGCACTCGCGTACTTCGACTGCTACCGGGAGATTAGCACTCGTCACGCGTGAGTGCTAAATCGCAAGCCCGAGCCGACATGGCTCAGGTCGCTCCGGTCAAGAGACCGGCTCTCCCAACACCAGGCCCGGGTTGACGTTTTCGGCCCAGTCCGTGATACGGCCCTGCGACAGCCAGTGGGCGCCGGCGACGCCGATCATCGCGGCGTTGTCGGTGCAGAGCAGAGGATCGGGAAGGGCGAGGGAGACTCCGCGCTTGTCGGCCTCCTCGGCGAAACGATGCCGGAGTCGGCGATTGGCGAGAACCCCGCCCCCGCCGCCGACGATGCCGGCCCCGGTCTGGTCGACCGCATTGAAGGTCTTCTCCACGAGGACGTCGACGATCGCCTCCTGGATGGATGCCGCCACATCGGGCAGTGACGGCAGGTCACCGCTCTCCTGCGCCTTCTCCAAGAAGGTCACCACCGAGGTCTTCAGCCCGGAGAACGAGAAGTCGAACGGCCGGTCTGCAAGGGCCCGGGGGAAGGCGACCGCTGCCGGGTCCCCGCCGTCGGAAGCAGCGTCC
>JBOGEU010000797.1:0-4966 GCA_050741995.1 Acidimicrobiia bacterium
TCCTCGCAGGGACCATCACGGCGATGAGCTTGCTCTCACGAGTAGGGGAGGAGGCAATCGGCGTATCCACCAAACCATTCCCATTGGGAGAGAATGCCTGAGCCGGGGCCCCTCTCTGCTCAACACACCTGGGTGTTCAATACCACTAGCGTCCGGGGGGATGGAGTTCGGCTATTCACCCGAGGTCGAGGAGCTCAGAGGTCGTCTGCTCGCCTTCATGGAGGAGTGGGTGTACCCGTCGGAGGCGGTTTACGAACGGCAAATCGACGAGTCGGGGGATCCGCACCACCATTCGCAGGTGATCGAGGAGTTGAAGAAAGAAGCCCGGGGCCGGGGCCTGTGGAATCTATTCCTTCCCGATTCGGAGCTGGGCGCAGGGCTCTCCGTCCTCGAATACGCCCCCTTGGCCGAGATCACCGGGCGCAGCCCCGAGATCGCCCCCGAGGCGCTGAACTGCTCTGCTCCCGACACCGGGAACATGGAGATCCTGCACATGTTCGGGACCAGAGAACAGAAAGAGACGTGGCTCGCCCCGCTCCTCGAGGGAGAGATTCGCTCCTGTTTCTCGATGACCGAGCCCGATGTGGCCAGCTCCGACGCCACCAACATTCGCACCCGGATCGAGCGTGAGGGTGACGAATACCGGATCACAGGTCGGAAGTGGTTCAGCTCTGGTGCCGCCTCACCCCGATGCAAGGTGTCGATCGTCATGGGGGTGACCGATCCGGAGGCCGAGCCCCACAGACGTCAGTCGATGGTGCTGGTGCCGATGGACACCCCCGGCGTGGCGGTAGAGCGGGCACCAACCGTGTTCGGATACCAGGATCGCGGTGGTCACCCCCAAATCCTCTTCGACGGGGTGCGGGTGCCGGCCGCCAATCTCCTCGGAGAGCAGGGCGGCGGCTTCGCCATCGCCCAGGCCAGGCTGGGACCGGGGAGGATCCATCATTGCATGCGGGCCATCGGTGCCGCCGAGCGCTGTCTGGACCTCATGGTGCAGCGCTCCCAAGCCCGTTTCAGCTTCGGGCGCCCGCTGTCGGAACAGGGCGTGATCCAGGAGTGGATCGCCAATGCCCGAATCCGGATAGAGCAGGCCCGGCTTCTGGTGCTCAAGACGGCCTGGATGATCGACAATGTGGGGTCGAAGTCGGCGAGGTCGGAGATCGCGGCGATAAAGGTGGTGGCGCCGGCCCTGCTCACCGACATCGCCGACCGGGCGATTCAGCTCTTTGGCGCCGCCGGATTCACCGGTGATTTTCCCCTGGCTCGTTTTTACGCCATGGGGCGATGGCTTCAGATCGCCGACGGGCCCGATGAAGTGCACCGGCGCTCTGTGGCGAGAGCGGAGCTCGGTCGGCTCGGCCCGGGGGCGGTCCCGGAGCCGTTCACGTTCGTCTGAGCAGGACGACGGCTACCTGCTCGCCTTGAATTCGGCTTTTGCCGCCGCCTTGGCGGCGTGGCCTGTTGCTTCGTCGCAGTCTGCTCGGCCTTTGCCGATTGCTTGGCGGCCCTGGGGTCGGCCGATGCGTGTTTGTTGGCCGCTTTCTTCTCGGCCTTGGGGAGTGGCGTTGGCGGCCTGGGCTGCTTGAAGACGGCATTGGCGGCGGCGATGTCTGCGGCGTTCTTCGAATTGGCGGCATCGATGGCGGCATCCCAGTCGGCTTGAGCCATGTCCCATTTCTCCTTGGGGGTCATCGGGGCCGCGGTAGTCGTCGTCGAGGAGCCGGCACTCCCAGCCCAAGAGTGACATGGCTGCAGCCCTCGGAGGTCTCGGCGCCTATGGACGATATGGCGACAGAGCCGGCCACGGCGATCAGGGAGATGATGAGGGCGTACGAGATGAGCCTGACCTCTCGATCGTCACCCGGTGTTTCAATGATGTGTGGCACGGGCATAGTTATCGATGCGAATCGACTTCACCCGGCTGGGCCTCGCGACCCAGAGTCACCCGTGGATCTGGACGGTGGAAGTCGGATCGAGGGCCTGTTGGCGTGGGAACGAAAGTGGTTGACTCTGCGTTTATGGGGTTCGAGTGATGATGGTTAGGGAAACCATGTTCGATGTGAAGTTCTCCACCTGGCGGGAAGAGGCGGCTTGCGTCGACGTAGTCGATGAGGTCTCCTTCTTCCCCGACCCCGAGGATCTGGGGGGGATCGCCCGGGCAAAGGCGGTATGCGCCACCTGTCCGGTGGCCGCCGAGTGTCTCACCTGGGCGATCGAGACCAATCAGGCCGAGGGCATCTGGGGCGGTCACACTCCCAAGGAGCGGCGGTCGATACGGCGCCGTTGGATCGAGGAGATCGAGAGGGCCTCCTAGCCAGGGCGGGGAGGGTCGGCCGGCCCACGCTCCTCACTCGGAAGCGAGGTGGAGAAGGGGATCACCGGGATTTGCCAGAGGGCTCAGGGTGCGCGCGATCACCCATCCGGTCAGGTTGGACTTGATCTGCGTCGGCCTTGCCCCGAAGGCATCGGAGATTCTGGCCACGACCTCCCCGGCGACCACCCGATCACCCAACGCCGGCTCGATCTCGACCAATCCGCCCCGTCGGGCACGAAGCCAACGCGTGTGCCGCACCACCCGGGTCGCTCCGGCGCCCGGAAGCGTGATGTCGATCATCCCCAGTGAGCTCAGAGTCCTCATCACTCCGGTGACACCGAAACCGATCGCCTCCTCGTCGAACCGATCCGACTGTCCGGCCTCGTAGACCAGCATCTTGATCCCGCGTTCGGTCGCCGCCTGTCGCAGCGATCCGTCGCGGATCCTCGACTCGATGGTGAAGGGGGCGCCGAATGCCCGGGCCAGGCGCAGGGTCTCCTCGTCGTCGATGTCGGCCCGGATCTGGGGGATGTTCATCCGATGATTGCTCGCGGTGTGACAGTCGATCCCCACCGAGCAATGGGAGACCACCTCGGTGAGGAACAGGTGGGCGAGACGTGATGCCGTAGAGCCACGTGGCGATCCGGGAAAAGCCCGGTTCAGGTCACGGCGGTCGGGCAGGTAGCGCGATCTCATGAGGAAGCCGAGTGGGTTGACGATGGGGACGGCGATGACCGCCCCCCGAAGATTCCTGGCGTCGAGCGCCCTCATCACCTCCCGCACCACTTCGACCCCGTTGATCTCATCACCGTGGATGCCACCCGACACCCACATGTTGGGCCCGGCAGTGCGCCCGTTGATCACGGCGATCGGGAGGTAGGCGTCGCTGCCCGTGGGCAAGCGGGCGAAGGGCAGCTCGATCTTCACCTTCCTCCCCGGTGGGACCGTGGTGTTGCCGATGGAGATCGGGTCGTTGCGGACATCAACCACGGCCGCGTCTGACCGGGTCGTGCTCGGCGTTGTCCTCGATGTACTCGATGATGGCGTCGGCGATGTCCACCCCGCTCGCCTCCTCGATCCCCTCCAATCCGGGGGAAGAGTTCACCTCGAGCACCATCGGCCCGCTGTCCGACCTGACCAGGTCCACCCCGGCGACGTTCAGCTCCATCGTCTTGGCGGCCCGGACTGCAGTGGCGCGTTCGGCCGGGGTCAGCTTCACGACTTCGGCATGCCCTCCGCGATGCAGATTCGACCTGAACTCACCGGGAGCCGCCTGGCGCTTCATCGCCGCCACCACCTTCCCCCCCACGACGAAGGCACGGATGTCGGCGCCGCGTGCCTCCTTGATGAACTCTTGGACCAGGATGTTGGCGTCGAGTTGCCGGAATGCGGCGATCACCGATTCGGCGGCCTTCTTCGTCTCGGCGAGGACCACACCCAGGCCCTGGGTTCCCTCGAGCACCTTTACCACCACCGGAGGCCCGCCGACCACATCGAGCAGCCCGTCGATGTCCTGCGTCGAATGGGCGAAGCTGGTCGTGGGGAGACCTACACCGGCCCGGGACAAGAGCTGGAGCGATCGGAGCTTGTCCCGGGAGCGGCTGATCGACTGCGAGTCGTTGACGGTGTAGACCCCGGCCATCTCGAACTGCCGGACGACGGCAGCGCCGTAGAACGTATAGGTGGCGCCGATTCGAGGGACGACTGCGTCGGGTCTCACTTCCTCCCCCCTGAAGAGCACCTTGGGCCTCCTGGCGGAGATGTCCATGTAGCAACGCAGATAGTCGACGACTGTCACCTCGTGCCCGCGCTGGGCAGCCGCTTCTTTCAGTCGCCTGGTCGAGTAGAGACCCGAGCTTCGGGAGAGGATGGCGATCTTCACACCGAGTCCTCCTCACGGTGGGGCCGGTCCCCCAGATAGCTGCGCCCGGGGTCGATGATGAACTTGGTCCTCAAGGTGCGGCGCCCGAGCAGCATCCGAAAACCCATCTCGTCGCGGCTCGTCAGGTTGACCAGGGCGTCCAACTCCACGCCGGCGACCACGATCTTGGTCCGGATCACCGGTCGCAGCTCACTGCGGCCGCCCGGGTTCTTCACCTTCTTCTCTGTCGCCAATGGCGCCTCGCACTGAATCGTCGGCTTCCTCGATCTGCGTTTGGGATGAACCTCGAAACGAACGTAGTCCACACCCTCTCTCTCGAAACGCTCGACATTGAACGCGTGCAGGGACGAGGTGTCGGCCCCGGTGTCCACCTTGGCCTTGGTCTCGAAGACACCCAGCTCCGGGAGCTGGACCCACTCCCGCCATCCGATGACCGTCCTGGCGGTGCCTGGCGTCATGCCGGCCGCCGATCGTCGCCGATGAACCGGTCGAAGTCGGGCTGCTCGGGGGTCACGACCCGGCATGGTAGGAGCCCGGCACCGACCACGGACCGTGCCCAAGGTGAACAGTTGAAGTTGAGTGCTGACATAGCAGATTATTTGTGGTATCGTCCGAATGACAATTGCCAAGGAGGTACAGAATAATGCTGATGCGTTTCGACCCGTTCGCCGACCTGGAACGGTTTTCCCGTGAGGGCTTTGCCGGTGGCCGATTCGGTTACATGCCAGTGGATGCCTACCGAAAGGACGACAGGCTCTGGCTCCATG
>JBOGEU010000798.1:0-1021 GCA_050741995.1 Acidimicrobiia bacterium
ATAGAAGACAAGGCCCTTGGTGCAGCCCGGCTCGACGCATGTGGGGAACTTGTACACGTAGTCGCCCTGCCGCTCGTAGCGGGCCCGCTCCCGGTGCAGCTCTTCCTGGGCTCCGATCGTCTCGTAGTTGGTGGAGTCGCCCCGGATCTCCTCGGTCTCCTGCTCTGATTCGAGCCGGTCTCGGACGCGGGACGTGATGTACGTCTCGGGGTCATTCGGGGTAGGAGCGGGCTCTTCCCAGTCGTCGGGATTGCTCGCTCCCGGCCGCAAGGCCTCCAGGCTGCGCGGGTCGAACTCCTCCTCGTCACTCGTCATCATCGGACCCTTCGGCTTCGAGCTCGGCGAGCATGGACCTCAGCTCTTCCTTCTTGGCTTTCCGCTCCTTGTCACGTTGCTTCGCAGCTTCGGGTTCGGCGATCCGCCAGGCGATGTCCTGGGCTTGGGCGGTCTCGGCGGCTTCCTGCTCCCGGCGTTGCCGGTTCTCCTGGGCGAGTTCATCGAGGATGCCCATCACAGACCCTTCCGGTGGATGCGGTCGGCCATCTCCTCGAAGTAGGCCTTCTCGTCGGCGACGGTTGCTCTCGCCGTTGGATCGCCTTCGCTGGCCCGGCGGTGGGTGCGTTCCGCCACGGTCTCATGGTCCAAGCCGGCGGATTCGACGATGATGGCCGCTGCCTTTTCAGCATGACGTTGCCGGGCGTTGAGGGCCTGCTCGCCGCGTATCTGTTCGACGGCTTCGGTCAGCGCCTCCCGCTCCCGGGCGCCCAGGCTGAGAGCGTCGAGGGTGTCGTCACGGACCGGCATCTTCGGGTTGGCGGCGACCTGGCGAAGCAAGGTTCGGATCGGCGAGTTGCGGAACTTCTGATACAGCTCAGCTTCCATTGATGTACTCCTCGAGGTCGACACGGTTGATCAGCACAGCCCGGCCATCCTTGTGGGACCGAAGACCCAGACCGCGCCACCGGTCGATGGTCGCCGGTGAACGACCGACGTATCGAGCAGCGGCGGCCCGGTCCAGGAC
>JBOGEU010000799.1:0-14370 GCA_050741995.1 Acidimicrobiia bacterium
CCTATATCCCCTACTTCATCCGTCTCACCCGGGCAGAGGTCCTCGCCCAGCGGGAATTCGAGTACGTCGACGGAGCCCGACTGGCCGGAAACCGCCCCTGGAGAGTTGCCATGAGGCATGTGCTTCCCAACTCGCTCGAACCCGCCTTTGTCCAAGCGACATTGGTGGCCGGCTGGTCGATCCTCACCGTTGCCGGCCTCGCCTTCTTGGGTGTTGGCATCAGGCCCCCAACAGCCGAATGGGGGGTGATGGTGGCCGAAGGAGCGCCCGACATCATCACTGGCCAGTGGTGGACCGCCCTCTTCCCAGGAGGAATGATCGTCCTAGCCGTAATGGCCTTCCATTTCATCGGCGACGAGTTCGGCGGGGAGGCCGTGTGACCCTCCTCGAGGTCCGCGACCTTACAGTGGGCATCCGAGACAGCCCTGTCGACCTGCTCCGCGACGTCACTTTTTCTGTCGAACCCGGCCAGATCGTGGGCCTCGTCGGAGAATCCGGCTCCGGCAAGACTATGGCTTCGCTAGCCATAATGGGACTGCTGCCAACGGATGTTGAATTCAGATCTGGCTCCATCGAGATCGGGGGGCGTTCTCTAGTCGACTCCCGAACCGGGCTGGTCGGCCGGACTGCCAGCGAAATGGCCATGATCTTTCAGCATCCCCGCTCCGCCCTAAATCCGACGATGCGGGTCGGCCCCCAAATCTCACGCATCATCCGGCTGAATCAGAGAGTCGATCGGGAAGCGGCCTCCCAGGCCGCCGTTGACACGCTCGCCCGGGTCGGAATCCCAGGTGCGGCTCGTGTGGCGCGAGCTTATCCGCATCAGCTTTCGGGTGGAATGTGCCAACGAGTAATGATTGCAATGGCCCTGTCCTGCCGACCAAGGGTCCTGATCGCCGATGAGGCGACTACCGCGCTCGACGTCACCATTCAGGCCCAGATCTTCGATCTCATAACGGACCTGGTGGCGGAGACCAACTCTGGGGTCGTCCTTATCACCCACGACCTTGCCGCCGTGGCTGAAATGTGCGACCGGATCACCGTGCTGTATGGAGGGCAGGTAATGGAGAGCGGCGACAGGACCGACGTCCTGAGCCACCCTCAACATCCATACACCCGGTTCCTGCTCGATGCGGTCGAACGTGAGGTCGACCCAAGGATCGAGGAGAAGGGCGTCAACTTCGCCCTTACAGGTTGCCGGTTTGCTCACCGATGCCCCCATGCATTCAACGCCTGCGTCGACTTCCCACCGCTGTTCGAAGTCGGGCCGAGCCACACGGCATCATGCTTCCTCCATTCAGAGGCGGAGACGGTCAATGTCGCTAATTGAACTCCAATCGGTACACAAGGTATATGGGAGCGGCGCGGGCGCGGTTCCTGCCGTACGTGGCGTCGATCTAACAATCGAACCTGGTGAGACAGTAGGCCTCGTCGGTGAATCGGGTTGCGGCAAGACAACCCTCGGCCGTCTCGTCGTCGGGCTGCAGCCCGCCACCACCGGTTCGATCACCTTCGATGGCAAGCGTATCGAAGGTTCATTCGGCACCCGGGAGGTTCGACGGCGAATCCAGATGGTATTCCAGCACCCAGCTCAGTCCTTGAATCCCCGAATGCGAATCGAGTCGATGCTGGAGGAGCCTCTCAGTCTGCTCACAGACGTTCCCAAGGCCGAGTTCAGTGAACGAACCGAGTCTGTCCTTCGACTTGTTGGACTTGGCCCAGAGTACGCGCGGCGACACTCTCGGGCGTTGTCGGGAGGCCAGCAACAGCGGATCGCCATCGCGCGGGCACTGATGTCGGAACCCGACCTTCTGGTTCTGGACGAACCGACCTCGAGTTTGGATCAGTCAGTGCGAGCCCGAATTCTCGCTCTGCTCAGGGACATCCAACGTGAGCGAAGGGTGGCGTATCTCTTCATCAGCCACGACCTGTCCACAGTGCGCCGCATAGCCGACCGAGTGGCGGTGATGTATCTCGGTCGAATAGTGGAACTAGCCGACACCGAAGAGATCTTTGCGGCTCCCAAACATCCGTACACGGAGGCTCTTCTTTCGGCGGTGCCGTCGATGGATCTGACGCGGCGGAGACATCGGATCGTACTGCAAGGCGAGACTCCTAGTCCCACGCAGCTGCCTGCCGGTTGCTCCTTCCAAGACCGGTGCCCTCTTGTTCACGAGCGATGCCGAGAAGATCCACCGCCGAAGCTGGCTCAGATCGGCGATCGCCACCAAGTGGAATGCTTCGCCATTGAATGTGAGGTTGCGAGCGAGGGCGGAGCGTCTCAGCCCTCGGCCGCCGCCACGTCAGCCGGGTCGATGTAGGTTTTGATCCTGGCGACGAGACCCTCTCGGACTTCCAGCACCTCGGTGAAATCAATCCGATAGTCCCCATGGGGCGAGCTGCCTCGGCTCGACAGCTCGACTACAACCGTCTCTCCGTCAGTCACCACTAGCTCCGCGGTCATCTGCTCGTCGGGCAGCCGCTGGAACAGATCGATGAGGTGGGCGATGACCTCGCCCCGTCCCTTCCGCGACTCCCCCAAGGAGGACCACAGCTGCACGTCGGGGGCATATAGAGATTCCAGAGTCCGAATATCCTTATCGTTGTATCCACTTACGAGCCGCCGGACGATCTCTCTGGCCTCGTCCCTACTATCCACTGTTCTCCAATCGCGCCGACCGAGATTATAAGATCCCCGAGGCACTCGACGACGTTGGGAAAAAAAAACATGAGTGGGTCCCTGGGGTTGGTCCTTGGCAGCACAGTTGGACCATCCAAAATGGTGGACTCAGCCAGAGCGGCCGAGAAGGCCGGATTCGATGAGTTGTGGCTTTCGGAGGATTTCTTCTTCTCGGGCGGCATCGCCGGCGCGGGGATAGCCCTCAGCGCTACCCAATCAATAGCGGTCGGGCTGGGCGTAGTTTCGGCACTGGTACGACATCCGGCGTTGTTGGCAATGGAATTTGCGACGATCGCAAGCGCCCACCCAGGCCGGTTCCTTCCCGGTATCGGGCTCGGGGTGCCAGCGTGGATGAGGCAGATGGGGTTGATGCCTAGCTCTCCCCTTGCCGCCGTTCGGGAGTGCGTATCGACAGTGCAACGTCTGCTCACTGGAGAAGTAGTGGACCATGAAGGCGCCGTCTTTGAGTCCCACGATGTCTCCCTTGTCTACCGCCCACAAGAACCTCTCCCGATCCGCCTCGGCGTGTTGGGGCCGAAGATGCTACGGCTCTCCGGTCAGATCGCAGACGGTTCGATCCTTTCGGTGGCCGCCGGCGCTGACTACGTAAACTGGGCTCGGCAGCGGATCGACGAGGGCCGTGAGCAAGCGGGGCGAGCGTCACAACACAGCATCACCGTCTTTGCCATCTACGCAATTGATGACGATCGGGAAAGGGCTCGGGCGGCGGCGCGCTCTACCCTCGCCTTCTACAAGGCTGCCGGAGGTCGAAACGCACTCACCGATGTCGCGGGGATCAGCGATGACCTCCAGGAGATGCGAGCGCGAGGAGGCGCTGACCTCATCGAGACTGAGATGCCAGAGTCCTGGGTAGATGAGCTGGCCGTGGCAGGGACCCCTCGTGAGGTGCGGGAAAGGATCGGACGGCTGTTCGATGCGGGAGCCGATTCGGTGGCCCTGGTGCCAGCGCAGCGCGAGAGATTGCCGGAGACACTTGCTCTTACCAAGGCTGAAGTGATCGGAAGGATCTGAGCTTTCAGTCCCCGTCACCAAAGTGATGACGGTGAATGCGGATATCGTTGTTCTCGTGGACGGCTGTGATCTCATCGCCGACCACGGCGAATACATCTACCCCATGATTTTCGTAAGGGTGACCGTGGACGGTTGTAGCGTTCTCCTCCCACACCGCGGCAGCATGATGCCCATCCACGATTAGTTTGCGGATTCGAAAGTGGAGATCCAGCAGATTGGGCGTGTTGTCACCAAAGAATGAGCGGGCCCGGTCCTTGCCCCGGAAATTCACCCTCCCGAGAAACCGCACCCATACGTCTGTCGACATCGTGTCCACCATGCCGTCGGCGTCACCGTCGAAGTAGCTGTCGTACATCCGCTCTACGACCGCACGAGTGCGTTCCTCGACCTTGGCGTTTGCTTCGGCCGGTTCCACTGTCTACTCCTCGTTCAGACCATGATCTTATAATCTCTCGGCTCACCAAGTTGGGAGACGGCCATGCATGACCACGATCGAGTGCGCAGCGCGCTACATGGTGTTGGGGTGACACCCGTCACACCCTTCAGCAACGACCTCTCTGCCGTCGATCGATCGGCACTCTCTGACAACCTCTCCGTCCTCATCGAAGCGGGAGTCGGACTCGTGCACGTGGCGGGCAGCACCGGAGAGTTGGCGTCACTCGCGCCTGACGAATGGGCGACCGTTGTGGAAACGGCTGTGGCAGCAGCAGGAGAGACATTGGTAGTCGTCGGAGTTGGCCATGAGTATCCCGTCGCGACAGAGCTCGCTCGCCGTCGCCGCCAGCTGGGTGCGTCAGGAGCGCTCGCCATGCCCTGCATGCAACATTCAGCCGGTTCGGTTGGTTTCACATCCCGGCTGGGCAACTTCGCTCCGAAAGTCCCACTCGGCCTGCATGCCGCCCTCCAAAAGGATGACAGCGCGGCTGCAGTCGAGTTGATTGACAACTGGCGGCCTCTCGAGGAGATCCGCGCTCAAAACCAGAACGCCGCGAACGTGGCAGCTGTGAAGACAGCAATGGATGCGGTGGGCCTGGCGGGGGGAAGGGTGAGGCCTCCGCTCGTCAACGTCGACGACGCCACGGCCGGCGCGGTGACGGTGCTCGCCCGGAGAATGACCACCGGGGGGGCTGCATGACCAGCAGGAGGATTGAAAACCTCCGAGACGGCGAAGCCCTCCTGCTCGGGCTCGGAATGTTCGCCACCGGAGGTGGGGGTCTCGCATCGCGAGGAAGGGGTTACCTGGAACAGCTCGTGGCGGACGGCATCGACATTGCGTGGTCGTCCATCGATGAGATAGACCCCAGGGCCCTCACCTGTTCGGTGTACGGGATGGGATCGATTGCGCCCCACCCGCCGATGACTTCGGAGGAGAGGCGCCGGTTCGGTGTCGGCGACGAGCTGCATCATCGGCCCTGGCTGAGGGCCGTCGATGAACTCGAGAAGCACCTAGGCAGTCGAATCGGTGCGATCGTTCCCTTTGAGTTGGGGCCATCTAACACCCTGGTGGCGCTCGACGCTGCCGCCCGTTCGGGCCGGATTCTGGTGGACGGCGACTACATCGGTCGGGCCCTACCGAAAATGAGTCAAGCGTTGCCTGCGCTCCTCGGCCTCCCGACATGGCCACTAGCCATCTGCGATCCGTGGGGCAACGCCCTGATCATGACTGACGCCGCCAGCCCCGCCATCGCAGAACGCATCGGAAAGATGGTCTCGAGAGTGACAAGGGCAGTCGACATGGGAGCGTCCTGCTCGCACGCTGCTTTTCCACTCAGCGCAGCTCAGGCTTCCGGTGCGTTGATCCCAGGCACATTGACTCGGTGCTTAGAAGTCGGACGGCGGCTGCTGTCAGCGCGAGACGAAGAAAAGGACGTCGTCGACGCTGCAGCGGCAGCCGTAGAGGGCCGACTGCTCTTTGCCGGAAGGGTGTCAGACCGGCAATGGGAGGATTCCGCGGACGGCTATATGGAAGGCACCACCGCAGTGACTGGAGCGGATCGGTTTGAGAATTCGCGGGCCGCTATATGGTTCCAGAACGAGCATCATCTCCTGACAATCGATGAAAAACCTACTGCCATGAGTCCCGACATCATCGCGGTGGTGGACAGCGCCGACGCCGAGCCGATCTCCAACAGCGAGCTGGAAGTGGGAAGGCGGATTTCCGTGATCGGTATCGCTGCAGCCGAGGCTTACCGCTCGGGCCTTCCATTGGCCGCCACGGAGCCACGCCACTACGGCTTCGACGTCGACTACGTGCCTCTCGAAGTTTGACGCCAGTCTGGCTCCCGTGCTCCTCGCATCCACGCCGGCGGAGAGCAAGTCACCAGCGTGGACGGACCGGAGAAACAGGTCGAGCCAGGGGAAGTTTCCAAGCTTTGGCTTTTTCTGCGTCACTCGTCCATTCCCCGCCACAGCAACCGCATCGGCAACGAACGATCTCAGAGTGGAGCGAAGCTTCAGGGATGTCGGGACGTCCACCTCGCACACACATTGTTCCTAGTCCGCTGGGTCTACGTCCTCGTGGAGCTTGTTCAAGAAGAAGACGATCCTGGATCGGCGATCTTTGCCAGTGTTGGAATTCATTTGACCGTTCCGCCTGATCCGATCGTCTGCAGCTGGCTCATCGAGCCGTACCGTTCTAATGCAACGGCGAACATGTCTGGGTCATAGAGTGTTAACCGATCGGCCGCGAAGCGGGCGGCCGATTCGAGACAGAAGGATGCCGCCAACGCTATGTCCGAGGGATGGCTGGAGTTGGCGGCCGAGCCGGGAACCGCTGTCTCTGCCGTGATGGCTACTCCCACCACGGGGACGCCGGTGGCAACGGCGGGTTGGAGAATCGAATTGACGTGGTAGAGCCCGTTCCCGTAGGGGGTGATGTCGTAGGTAGACACGGGAAGCACTCTGGGGGCTATCCCGCACACGTGCTCGTATACATCCAGGAGGTCTGGAGCGACCGGTAGAACCCAACCCTGGAGGACGGTGGGGGTAATAGCGATACCTTTCCAATTGATGATCCGATTTCCCTTGGTGGTATCTATGACGAGGACGGCCTCCATCTCGTCGCTGACTTCGAGGCGGTTCATTGTCGCCATCTCCACCGGACTCCCCATGAAAGGCACCGGCTCATGGGGCTCGGTGGGCGCGTTGGGGCAGATGTGAGTGGCGATGACGACGTCGGCCGCTGGAGGGTCTCCTTGGGAGGCTCTCTGACCGAGCTTTAGGGCCACCGCGATCGCTGCCACCGCCCCGTCACCATCAGACACGAGACCAGCCACGCCGGGGCGAGCCCCGATACCGCCCAACCTACCCACGATGCCGAGAGTGGGAGAGTCGCCTCCCACTGAACGGCCTCGATCGCCCGATACCTTCGCAAGGAGGAAATCGGTTGAGCCGCTCTGCTCAATGACCGTCTCGATCGACACTTCCACTCCAACCTTCTCGAGTTCTTCGGCTACGCGGTCACCCTTTACGGGACCGTCGAGAAGCCGCATCGCGGTCAACACCTGATTCAGGGCCATCGATACCTCCAAGAAGCGACAAGAGCGGCGATCTTATAATCCGTCGCCTATGCCCGCTTTCTCCCCGCGGCCGATCATCGTCCTCCATCCTCGGCACAATCCCGGACTGGGGGAGGCTCTATCGGATATGGAAGGCATCGTGCTTGTCAGGCCAAACCTGCCTGAAGAGATGTCAACTGCTCTGGCGGGAGCCGACGGGTTGATCACGTACCTATGGGACGACAAATTCCTTGGCAATGATCTCAAGTGGCTGCAAGCCATCTCAGCCGGCGTTGACCAGTTCCCCCTCCGTCGGCTCGGGGAGGCCGGGATCGTCGTGACCTCGGCTCGCGGGGCCCACTCCCCCGCCGTTGCGGACCATGCAATCGCCCTCCTGTTGTCGCTACTGCGTCGGATCGGACCGGCGGTACGACGTTCCGTCGGCCACCGGTGGGAACCCGAGATCGCCCATGAGACAGACGGCCTAACGGTGGGAGTGGTGGGCCTAGGATCCATCGGCGAAGCGGTCGCCCAGCGCCTCACCGGACTCGGAATGAACGTCATGGGTGTGAAACGAGATCCCAGCGCATACCAGGGTGTGGTAAAGCATGTGTTCGGTCCAGATCACTTGCTGAGAATGTTCGAAGAGTGCGACGCTGCCATCCTCACCTTGCCGTCGCTTCCCGACACCGACCGGCTCATCACCGGCCGGCATTTCACCGCCTTGAGGGGAGGGTGGTTGGTCAACGTGGGCCGGGGATCGGTGTTGGACGAGCAGGCGTTGATCGAAGCGCTATCTGAGGGTTGTATCCGTGGAGCAGCGCTCGATGTCACTGTGGACGAGCCCCTTTCCGATGAGTCACCCCTCTGGGACATGGAACAGGTGATCATCACACCGCACATGGCGTGGGCTTCCGACCGGCTCACCCCCCGGCTGGTCGAAATTGTCAAAGCCAACCTCGACGCTATTAGAGGAGTACGACCATGGGTCAACCGAGTGATGTGACCGATCAGTCTGGCATCTCATGTCAGACGAGGGTGAACTTATATGGCGGAGCCCGGAGTGGACCGGACCACTTCCACTTCGTAGCCAACCTCCATCTCAAGCGCCCGCTCCCGCATTCCCCCCAACCACACTTCCCCGCTATGGAACGCAGCTGTGAGCCGACCTCTCTGCTGCTCATTATCGAAACCCCGCATGTAAACAAACGCATCCGGATCATCGACCGATTCGAAGCTCCCGAGGATGGCGATGCCCGCAGCTTCCATCGCTGGCCTCACCTCGTTTTCAAACCAACGAACAAACTCGGCCCGTCGTCCTGGCTCCAGCGTGTAGCGGCGGATCTCGATAAGCATGCAGGCCCCTCCAGCAAGGATCACGATGTTCGCCGTCCATGCCCGCTCGATGTGGATGGAATTCGGTGACTCTAGAGGACAAGCGGGCTCTGGTGACGGGGGCGTCCCGCGGTCTCGGACCGGCCATCGCCCTCGCCCTGGCTACACGCGGAGCTCGGGTGGCCGTCAACTATCTCGAATCACCCACCGTCGCCGAGGATGTGGCGGCTCATTTGCCGAAGGTCTCCGGCGGTCACATGGTAGTGGCAGGAGACGTCTCCTCCGAGGGTGGATCTGCTGCAATGATCGATGCGGTGGTCGAATCGTTCGGAGGGCTCGACATCCTCGTGAACAACGCCGGACCGTTTGGCGCCACGCCTCTCTCTGAGGTTGGCGAGGAGGAATGGGACAGGGTGATAGACGTGAACCTCAAAGGAACCTGGCTATGCACGAGAGCCGCGATCCCATACATGCGCCGGGCCGGCTGGGGCCGGGTGATCAACATCTCTGCTGTGTCGGCAAATGTCCGGAATCGTGCCAGCTATGGCCTTGCCAAGTCCGCGGTCGAGGTGCTGACCGAAGAACTGGCCGTTGAAATGGGGCCGTTCGCGACGGTCAACGCGGTGGCGCCCGGTCAGATCCAGGAGAGTCTGGCTGAGATGGAATCGATCGACGACGCCTGGGCGGCCGCTGTCACCGACAGAACCCCTCGCCACCGCCTTGTCACTCGTCAGGAGGTTGCCGACGTTGTCGCCACGATCTGCTCTGAGAACTTCCAGGCGATGACCGGGACCACGCTCCACCTTGACGGGGGTCTTCGGCTCAACCGATTCTGACCTAGGTGCCGGAGTGGTTGTAAGCCTCGACGAGCAGCGTCGAGGTCCATTGGAGATCTGTGCGCAGAGCGAGAACGGCCTCTTCGATCTCCCCTTCCGCAATGGCGTCCACGATCGGGCCATGGTGGTCGTCGCCCATTTCGACATGAGTGCGGAGATGGGCCGCCAACCGCCGGTGGCGCTCGGTGTGGCTCCAGAGGATCTCAATCATGTGGAGCAACCACGGCGAATTGCAGCGTTCATACAAGGAGAAATGGACACG
The DNA here is from genome assembly GCA_050741995.1 of Acidimicrobiia bacterium. Lineage (GTDB taxonomy): Bacteria > Actinomycetota > Acidimicrobiia > Spongiisociales > ZC4RG35 > JARDZU01. The sequence goes on from JBOGEU010000799.1 coordinate 9,643, forward strand.
GCGATGGAGATCATTGAAATCCGGTTTGTCCCGACGGGGCAGGGCGGCCAACCGGCGCTGGAGGGAGCTGATGACCGCCAGATCGTCCTCGCTCAGATGAGCGGCGGCCTTACGGAGTGCCTCCTCCTCCAGTATAAGTCTCGTGGCGTAGACATCCTCCACTTCGCCAGCCGAGATGGGTGCCACCCGGGCACCCCTGTTGGGAATGCTCTCGACGAGGCGCTCCGCCTCCAACTTCCTTATCGCCTCCCTGATCGGCACAAGACTGACGTCATAAGTCTCTGTCAGATCCTGATGTCGCAACGGTGCACCGGGGGCAAAGTCGCCGTTTACGATCGCTTCCCGCAGTTGCCTGTAGACAACCTCGACCCGGCTCGGGGCGAGCGGAGTGGGGTCTTCCGTTGACGACTTCACAACTTCCCACCTCCGAACCGAATCCAGGCGGAGGCTATCACGAGCTCCAGACGGGCGGTGGGGGTTTGAAACTGACCCACTACCGGTGTTTGAGCGGTCACGATGTTATAAGATCGCCAAGAATGGAGCCTCTGTCCACGAATCGATCGCCAGACTTTCGATCCGCCCACAGTCTCGATGAGGCATTGGCCGCCCTGGGGGAATTGGGAGAAGCCGCCACCATCCTGGCCGGGGGGACCGACGTGATGATCCAGCACTTGAGAGGGGAGATCGCTCCCGAGTGCCTACTCCATATAGAGAACGTGACAGAGCTCAAAGACGTGACGAGTTCCGCCGACGTCCTGACGGTTGGCTCCATGGTGACGCATCGCCGAGTCGGCAGGGACAAGGAGCTAGCTGCCCGCCTACCAGCCCTCGCCGAGGCGTGCCTCACAGTCGGCGGATGGCAGACACAGGCTGTGGGCACAGTCGTCGGCAACCTGTGCAACGCCTCCCCGGCGGCCGACACCGTTCCTGCCCTCCTCACCGCCGACGCCGTTGTTCACCTCGCCTCGAAAAACGAGACGCGCACCATCCCGGTACGGGAGTTCGTCACCGGGCGCCGGTCGAACGCGGCTCGATCGGACGAGCTCGTAACCGCACTCGATCTCCAGGCCTGCCGACCCGGTTCCGGGGAGGTCTATCTGAAGGTGGCGCCCCGCACAGCAATGGAAGTCGCGGTAGTGGGGCTCGCCGTTCGCCTGACACTCGACGGAGGCTATGTCACCGACGCGCGGGTTGCGGCTGGAGCCATCGCTCCTATCCCTTTCAGAGCTCCTGAGGCGGAAGGGATCCTCACCGGTTCGGAGTTGGAACCGGATGCTGTCGATGAGGCCGCCCACCTCCTGGCCAGCCGAGCCCGCCCGATCGACGATCCGCGAGCCAACGCCTCATATCGACACAAAGTCATCCGACGCCTCCTCAGACGAGCGGTGGACATTGCGGCCGGGCGGGCATCCGAGGGGTAAGCATGGAGTTGGACCTCACCATCAACGGGCGCAGACACAGGATCGACGCCGCTCCCGCAGCCACGCTCCTGGATGTGCTCCGCGACGACTTGGGTTTGACAGGAACCAAGGAGGGCTGTGTCGAGGGCGAATGTGGGGCCTGCACGGTTCTCATTGACGGTCAACCGATTGACTCCTGCATCTACGCCGCTCACGCGGTCACCGGCAAGCAGGTGACAACCATCGAAGGCGTCGGCGACACCGACTCGGCCACGCCCCTCCAGATGGCGATGATCCGCACCGGAGCCGTTCAATGCGGTTTTTGCACACCTGGTTTCGTGATGACCCTGACCGCCCTGCTCGCCGACAATCCACGCCCCGACGAGGGGGAGGTGCGCCGAGCTCTGGCCGGAAACCTGTGTCGGTGCACCGGCTATGCCCAGATCGTTGACGCCGTCCTCGAAGTGACTGGAGGTGGGCAATGACCGCAGTGGGGACTTCCTCGCTGCGAAGCGACGGGGAGAGCAAGGTCAGGGGAAGCGCTGACTACACAGTCGACGTCGCTCTCCCCGGCATGCTCCATGGCGCCGTCCTCCGTTCCCCGGTGGCCCGAGGCCTCATCCGCCACCTGGATACCTCGGCCGCTGAAGCGATGGAGGGGGTATGGGGGGTGGTAACGGCCCGGGACGCCCCCGGCATCCGGACCGGACTGGCTATCGGCGACCAGCTGCTCTTTGCCGGAGACCTCGTCACCTACGAAGGGGAGGCAATCGCCGCGGTTGCTGCCCAGTCACGCTCGCTGGCACGGCGCGCCCTGGCGGCTATCGAGATGGATATTCAAGAAGAAGAGCCGGTAGTGGACCTGGACAGGGCCATAACCGACGACGCTCCACTCGTCCATCCAGGCTGGGAATCGTATAGGGTCGTCGGCCCCGAGTTCCCCCGGCGCGGCAACATATGTGCCGAGATGACATCCGATCCGGGCGGCGTCGATACCGTCTTTGCGACAGCACCGATAGTCGTGGAGGACGAATACCGAGCGCAACGCCAGTACCAGGCGTACCTCGAGCCGAAGGGGGTGGTGGTCGAATACCGCTCGGGGCGTTACACCGTTCATGTGTCGCACCAGTTTCCCTTCAAGGTCCGCGACCGACTGGCGGAGGCGCTCGGGCTGCCCACCTCGGCGGTGCGGGTCGTTGGCCACCACATCGGCGGAGGGTTCGGAGCAAAACTCGACCTCTCCATCGAGCCATACGCCGCCCTGTTAGCGAAGGCCACCCGCCGACCGGTCAAGATCGTCAACGAGCGAACGGAAGACCTCATCACCTGTCAATGCCGGGAGGACGCCGTTATCAGGCTCCGATCGGCGGTGTCCGAAGATGGGCGAATCCTCGCCCGCGAGATGGATGTGTTGATCAACGCAGGAGCGGCGGGGACCGACGGACCATACCTCGCCTCCATCCCCTTGATCTTGGCCGGGGCGCCCTACGTCCTGGGTCCTACCCGGGTTCGATGCCGATCCGTGTACACCAACACAGCCCCCACCGGTGCCTTCAGGGGGGTCAGCGGCACCCACTTAGTGTTCGCAATGGAACGGCACATGGACAGCATCGCCGCTCGCACCGGGATGGACCGTCGCCAGATTCGCCTACAGAACTTGATCGACGACGGCCATGTGCTGCTCAACGGTCAGGAGCTCCCTGACGCCTCCATACTGACAGAGGCGTTCGATGCCGTGGAGACGCGGGCTCCCTGGTCGTCCGCAGGGCGAGAGCCCCTCACGGGCGTGGGGATGGCCGCCTGCATATGGCTGACAAATCCGATGCCTGGCTCAGTCGTCATGAAGCTCCACAAGGATGGACGGCTCGGGGTGGTTACAGGAGCTACAGAGAACGGGTCGGGAGCGGTTGCGATGGGCGTCACCCAAATCGCAGCCGAGGAACTGTCCCTCGACGTCGATCAGGTCATCGTTTCGATGCCCGACACCGACACCTCACCGTTCGATGCCGGGTCCCAAGGCTCGCGTACCACTCACGTGGTGGGAAGGGCGGTTGCCAATGCTGCCGTAGACCTTCGCCAGAAGGTCTTCGAGATAGCTGGAGCGATGTTGGAAGCCTCCATTGAGGATCTCGAACTGAGAGACGGCCATGTCATGGTCCGAGGAGTACCGGATTCTCGCCTTAGCCTGTCCGAGGTCGCCACCGAAGCGACGACTCAGGGCAAGTCCATCGCCGCCACCGGAGCATACGCCACCCCGCAACCGAAGTTCGATCCCACCTGCGCCACGGGCCTGCTTTTCAGCACATTTCCTACACCGACCTACCACTTGCATCAGGCCGAAGTTCGGGTGGATCCCGTGACCGGCAACGTGGAGGTGCTCCGTTACATCGTCGCCCAGGAAGTCGGGAGGGCGGTCAATCCGATCGGGGTCCATGGACAGATCCAGGGAGGTGTAGCTCAGGGCCTCGGATATGCCCTATGGGAGAACCTCGATATCGACAAGTCGGGTCGATATCGCCAACGAACCCTCGAAAGCTACCGATTGCCGCTTTCGACTGACGTTCCCAGGGTGGAATCGATCATCCTGGAACATCCCGACCCCGCCGGGCCGTTCGGGGCCAAGGGAGTTGCAGAGCCGCCGGTGGTACCGGTCGCAGCGGCCATCGTCAACGCCATCTCCGACGCCGTCGGTACGCCTATCGACAGAATTCCGGTCTCCCCGGAGACGGTGCTCGATGCGCTGGAGCGAACCGGTCGGTGACAACCCTCCGCATCGGAGTCGACGTCGGAGGCACAAACACCGACGCGATAGCGGTGGACGGAGAACACGTCCTCGCAACTGTCAAGCAGCCGACAAGCGACGACGTACTCTCCGGATTGATCGCTGCGGTCAAACAACTCGTGGAGAGCGATGGAGTAGACGCCGGCGAGATCGATGCCGTCATGATCGGTACCACTCAATTCACCAACGCTGTCGTCGAGGCAAAGGAGCTGGCGTCGACCGGTGTGGTGAGAATGTGCGGCCCGGCCACCAGGGCAATCCCGCCCATGCTTGACTGGCCTGATCGACTCCGAGACAAGATCGCTGGACCGGTGTTCCTTGTGTCCGGCGGCCACGAATTCAACGGTCGGGAGATCAGCCCAATCGACCCAGTCGAGCTTCGCCGGGTCATTCGGACGCTCGAGCAATCCGGGGTGACCAATATCGCTGTGTCGTCGGTGTTCTCACCCGTGACAGCCGAGCATGAACGTCGCACGGTCGCCCTTCTCAAGGAGTCTATCCCGAGCCTGACCGTGAGCAGTTCCTACGAGATCGGCCGGATCGGAC
>JBOGEU010000800.1:0-7316 GCA_050741995.1 Acidimicrobiia bacterium
CCGCAGAGCCTCACCCTCGAAGGTTTCGCATCCACGATGGAGACGGTGGCCAAGATCGCCGAAGCCCTGGATCGGCCGTTGTCGACTCTATAGGCCGCACCGATTAGCCGGCGGCGGATCAGGCCCAGCCGGCCCGGTAGAGGCCTACTGGTTTGGCCACGCCCTTGAGAGTGAACGGTCTAAGTGGTTCCAGCTTCAGATCCGGGGGGATCGGGCTCAGGGCGCCCTCGGCGACCAGCACCTCCCGTGGCTCTGCCCGGTCGGCGATCCTTGCCGCCAAATTCACCGTGCGCCCGAAGTAGTCGCCGTCGCTGAACACCACAGGGCCCGAGCTGATCCCGACGTGGGCGTTGGGCAACCCGAGGGCCGGGATGTCCCCGATCAGCTCCAATCCGCATCGAACGGCTTGAGCCGGGTCGACGAAATGGAGCATGGCGCCGTCACCCATGAGCTTCACCGTCCTGCCTTGCCTGGCGGCTGCCCTCTCCCTCACTGCCTCGGTCAGACGCTCGGCGATATGTGCCGCCACGATGTCGCCTTCGTCTTCGGTGAGGGCGGTGTAGCCGGTGAGATCCACGAAGGCAATGGCCGGATGGCCGGCATGGCCCGCCGGCCCGAGCCCGGCGCCCTCGATCGCCAGCTCGACGTTCTCGACGATGATCTCGACCGTGTAGTGGTCCAGATGCCGCCGGTACCCGATCGAAATCGCATCCCGGGCCAGGGGAAGGAGCCGGGAGGCGATCTCGCTGACCATCGGTGCCATCTCCGGCTGAGAGATCCCGGTAGCCCGGTAGGCATCTTGGACCCGGGTTTGAAACCAGCGCATCTGGGATTCGGCGATCCTTCTCAGATTCTCGCCGAAATACCGGATTCCGGTGATGGTGCGGTCTTCGTCCCGGCCCAGGGTCTCGTGCACCTGGGCCACCACCTCCAATATCCCGGCATCGTCGTCACGAATCGGCTCTCCGGCAGCGGGCGGGGCAACCGAGAACACGGTGAGGGCGCGTTGAGCCAGCGGGATCGGGATCCCGAGGTCGGAGGCGACGTCCTCGAGGGTGCGTGTGGAGAGAGGGATCGGATCGGGGAAGAGGACGTCGGCGGGGCCGAATGTGAATGCGCCCTCTGCTATCACCCGGCTCAGGTGCTCGGGTGGTATCCCCGCCTGATCGAGGGCCTCTGTCACCCTGACCCGAAGAATGTCCGGAGGGCGAAAGCCGCCGTCATCGGGCTCGAGAATCCCGAGGTCGACGAGCCTGCGGATTCGCTGCTCGGTGGTTCCGGACCGGGTGGCGAGCGCCGTCTCGGTCAGCCTCACTCCCGTAGTCTCGCACAGAAGACCCGGTGAAAGCACCGGGTCTCCCTGACCTGTGCGACGCCAAGCGTGTCTACTGCGTCGGCGGAGCCGAAGCTTCCTTGAACATCTCCCCGATGGCAGCGACGCTCCCCAGCACACCACTGGTGTCCAGCGGGAGGAAGATCTTGGTCGCCTGACCGTTGGCCACTGCTTCCAGCGCCTGCAGATAGCGGATGGCGATCAAATCCGGCGTCGGGTCACCGGTGTGGATGGCGCTGTAGACCCGCTCGATGGCTTGACCCTCGCCCTCGGCCACGGTCAGCTTCTGGTACTGCTCGGCGTCGGCGACCCGCTTTATCGCCTCCGCCTGACCCGTTGCCTCCAAGATCTGGCTCTGCTGGATGCCTTCGGCGCGGAGGATGGCGGCGGCCTTGGCGCCTTCGGCTTCGGTCACCTGGGCGCGGCGGTCACGCTCTGCCTTCATCTGACGGTGCATGGCGTCGGTGACGTCTGCCGGCGGCTCGATGCGCTGCAACTCGACACGGACCACCCGCACACCCCACTTGTCGGTGGCGTCGTCGAGAATCTGACGCAGCTTGGCGTTGATCACCTCACGTGAGGTCAGCGCGGCGTCGAGGTCGAGGTCGCCCACCACGTTCCTCAGGTTGGTCTGGGCCAGCTTGGTGGCGGCGAGTATGAAGTTGCCTACGTTGTACTGGAGCTTCACCGGGTCGGTGGCCTCGTAGTAGATCACCGCGTCGACGGTCACCACCACGTTGTCCTTGGTGATCACCTCCTGGGGAGGAACGTCGACGACCTGCTCGCGCATGTCGACCTTGGTCAATCGCTTGACGAAGGGGAGAACCCATCTCAGACCGGAGTCCACCGTTCGCTGATAGCGGCCGAGGAACTCGATGAGGCCCTTCTCGAATGGTCGTACCACCCTGAACCCTGCCGCTGCGATGAGAATCAGCGCCAGCGCAAGTACGACGAACAGAATGATTACTGCTTCCACTGTCTTTCCTTTCTCCTGGTGATCATTTCAAATCTCCTCATCATTCGACGGGCTCGACGACGAGTCGGGCGCCCCGGACCTCGGTAACGACGATCCTCTGACCGGCGGGGATGGCCTGGGCCGCCACTGCCCTCCACTGCTCGGCTTCGACTTTGATCATGCCGCCCCCGGTCGCCGGGTCGATGTCCTCGATGACGACGCCGTCCATGCCCACCCAGCGGTTGGCCCCGACCCGGGGCTGCTCGCTCTCGTCCTGTCGGGTGATGAACCGTCGCAGATACGCCAGGGAGAAGACCGACACCCCGAAGAAAACGAGCCACTGGGCGAGGACGGCGGCGCCGGCCCAGGCCAGGATGGCGGCCGCACCGGCGCCGATGGCAAACGGGAGCAGGAAGAACCCTGCGGTGAAGATCTCACCGATTCCCATCACCACGGCGAAGACGGTCCAAAGCCATCTCCAAACTTCGTTTTCCACGTCGCTACCTCCTTGTCCGGCAACGGCGACGGCGGCCAGCACCGCGCCCATTCCAACTCCGTAGAGGATCAAGTCTCTCCTGGTCTTCCTCGTGACTTCCGCTTGCCCGGTCTGAACCTCGCCCCATGTGGCCATCGACTGGCGACGCCGGCGATGCGAGGCCGCCCAACTCTCGGCGAACCCGGCAGGGTCGGTGCCGACCACGTCTGTCACCGTCCTCCCGTCGGAAGTCGCGTCCATGAGGTGTTGCGCCAACTCGGCTCGCATCTCGGCGATGGCGGTCCGGGGGACACCGGTCTCCAGCCAATACCGCTCGATCCTCGCCACGACGTCGGGTTGCCGGCTCATCGTTCGCCTCCGTTGAGCACCGCATTGACCGACTCCCGGAACTCGGCCCAATCATGCCGCCACTGCTCCAGCGCGTGCTGTCCACGCGACGTGATCCGGTAGTACTTGCGGGCCGGGCCCTCGTTGCTCTGGACGAGGTAGCTCTCGATCATCGCTTGCTTCTGCAATCGAGAGAGAAGGGGGTAGATCGATCCCTCGCTGGCCAGCTCGAGACCCCGCTCCCGCAGCTTGCTGACCATCTCGTAACCGTAGGACGGCTCTTCGCTGATCAGCGACAAGAGGCACATGTCGAGAACCCCGTGCAACAACTGCGTGGCCCGGTCCTGTTCGGTACTCCTAAGTACCATGCCTAACACAATACTGGACGAGGCAAGAAAGTCAACCCGGACACACGGCAACCTGAGGTTCTGCGTTTCACATATGAAACGAGTGGTCTCAAGTTCCGCACACCTCCCTTGGCCGGTCCCGAAGATGAGACGGTTTGTTTCATATCCGTGCCGTAGAAGCTGAGGTTCGGCTCAGGGCCCACCATCCCACGGCGAGGGCCGCACCGAGATGCCACACCGCGTGGGGTTGGAATAGGGAGTCGGGGTCGCAGAGAGGGCCGCCGGTGGCGCCGAGCCGGCCGAAGACGGCGGCCGCGGCGAGGAGGGCTAGCGGCCCGAGGGTGCCCGCCGACCTGTCCATGTTCAGCAACGAGACCAGGGCCACCACGGTGAGACCCACCGCCACCGGGTCCGCGGCCGCCGGGGCCACGGCGAACAAGACGCCCATGGCCAGCAGGGCCGGGATCCTGGAGAGACCCTCCCAACGGGATCCCGTCCCGGCCACCAGGGCGAGAAGCCAGGCAAGCGCCAGGTCGTGGGCCCATTCGTTGCCCGGGGGCATTGGCCCGTGGAAGAGAAACGATCCAACGCCGGTGGCGATCAGACCGCCCCCGATCCATCTCGTACCCGGACGTTTGACGATGATGAAAACGCCGGCGAGGAGGAACCCGATCGTCGTCAGCGAGTTGGCGGGTTGGCCGAGAAGACCGATTCCAATGCTCTCGCAATCAGCGGAGGCGCCCATTTGCCGACCGTACTCAACGTCGTCCGCCGGAACGAGGCGCTCTAGAAGAACTTGGGCTCGAGCCCCACCACCTGCGAGATCGCCTTGTCGCCGTTCACGCTGTGCGGTGTGAGCTGAGCCCGGCCCCGCCCATTCCCGGGGATCTCGATCTCGACGACGAGGGCCTTGCCCGCGACCCCGGTCCCCTTGAGTGTCTCCAGGGTCCCACTCCAGGTGCCCATCTCCGGATCGCCGGCCAGGGTGGCCGAGCCGGTGGTGAGCAGGATGCCGTCATCGCCCATCACCCGCACCGGGCCCTGGAACGAGTCTGCCATCGTCGTCACCGGTCCTCTCCGAGAACCTGACGCAACTGGGAGCGGAGGACCAGCTCGTGCCGATACGACTTTCGAACGTCCTCCAGCTTCTGCTCGATCTCGTCCTCGAGATCATCGAGCTTGTCGCGCAGATTGTCGAGTTTGCGCTTCAGGGTGCGGTTCTCCTCCTGGAGAGAGAGCACCCGCCTCACCCCTTCGAGGTTGAGCCCCTGGCTGGTCAGCTCTTGGATGAGCTGAAGACGCTCGATATCCCCCTGGGAGTAGCGCCGGGTTCCCCCCGGGGTTCGATAAGGCTCCAGAAGTCCCCTGCGCTCATAGATGCGGAGGGTCTGGGGGTGCATCCCGGCCAGCTCGGCTGCCACCGAGATCACGAACACCGCTCTTGTCGGCTCGCTCATCGTCACCTCATCATCTCAGATGTGACCGGACGTCATCGGTTTCCAGCGCTGCCAGGTCTTCGAGCAGCTTCTTCTCTTCCTTGGAGACCTTGGACGGGACCGCCACCTGGACTGTCACCAGCAGGTCGCCGGTGCGCCCGCGGTCCGGCGTCACTCCCTTGCCCCGCACCCTGAACGTCTTGCCCGACGGGGTGCCTGCGGGGACCTTGAGCCTGACTCCGCCGTTGAGGGTGGGGACCTCGAGCTTGGTGCCCAACACCGCCTCGGGGAAGGTGATGGGGACGGTGAGGGTCAGATCGTTCCCCTTGCGCCCGAATGTGCGGCTCGATGCCACCCGCACCCTCACCAGCAGGTCGCCGCGGGGCCCGCCGTTGCGCCCGGGACCGCCCTTGCCCCGAAGACGGAGGGTGTTGCCGTCCTGGACGCCGGCGGGGATCCGGACTTTGATCTCCCGGGTTCTGGTCTCGGTGCCGCTGCCCCGGCACACGCTGCACGGGGTCTCGATGAGACGGCCGGCGCCTCGACACTGAGGGCAGGGCTGGGAGAAGGAGAAGAACCCCTGGTTCTGGGCCACCACCCCTTGCCCTCCACAGGTGGGGCAGGTGGTGACCGGGGTGCCCGGCTCGGCCCCGCTCCCTCCGCAGTGGGAGCAGGTGTCGGCTCCGCGCACGGTCACCGCCGTGGTGAGACCCTTGACCGCCTCGTCGAAGGGGATGGTCAGCTCGGCCTGGAGGTCGGGGCCTTTGGCCGGCCCGCCCCGGCTGCCGGACCCGAAACCGAAGAGGTCTCCGAGACCGCCGAAGCCACCCAGGAGGTCGGAGAGGTCTTCGACCCGGACCTGCTGGCCCCCGAACCCACCCGGGCCCCCGTAACCGGCGAAGCCACCGGAGTCCACCATGCGGCGCACCTGGTCGTACTCCTTGCGCTGCTCGGCGTGGGACAGCGTGGCATAGGCTTCGGAGATCTCCTTGAACTTCTCCTCGGCGCTCTTGTCGTCGGGGTTGGCGTCGGGGTGATAGGTCTGCGCCAGCTTCCGATACGCCTTCTTGATCTCGTCGGCGTCGGCATCGGCCCCGACCCCGAGCACGGCGTAGAAATCCTTGTCGACCCAGTCCCGGTTCACTCTGTTGCTTCCAACATCACCATCGCCGGCCGAAGGACCCGGCCCTTGAGCCGGTACCCGCGTCGCAGCTCCTGTGACACGACGAGGTCGCCGGCGCCGGCGGGAGCGCCAACCGGCTCGTGGATCTCGGGGTCGAACGGCTCGCCTACCGAGGGAACCACCTCGAGACCCTCCTGCTCGAGTGCCTTCAGCAACTGCTCGCGGGTGTTGATCATCCCGGAAAGGAGCTGTCGCTCGGCGTCGGTCGAAGCCTCTGCGTTCAGGGCGGCGTCGAACGAGTCGAGGACGGGCATCAATTCCTTGACCACTCGTTCCGCGGCACGGTCGAGCACCACCGCTTGCTCACGTGTGGTGCGCTTGCGGTAATTGTCGAAGTCGGCGGCCACCCGCTTCAGGTCGTCGAGATACGAAGTGGCCTCGTCCCTCGACTCCTCGAGCTTGGCGAGCAGGATCTCGATCGCCTGATCCTTGTCCTCGGGCAGGTCGAGGCCGAGGGCGGCCGCATCGGTTGCGCCCTCGGCCTGCAGGATCTCTGCCTCGACGATCTCCGGCTCGTGGTCACTCATCTCTCACCCACCTGGTATGTGAAACGACGATGACAGGCCGGTCAGGCCTCGTCATCGTCCTCGATGATCTCGGCCTCGACGACGTCGTCGTCATCGCCATCGGGCTCGCCTCCGCCCGCGGGCGCCTGCTGCGCCGCCTGGGCGTAGAGCCTGGTCGCCATCGCCTGGCTGGCCTGGACCAACTCGTCCATCTTGGCCCGGATCTCCGAGCTCTCTGCCGACTCGTTCTCCAGAGTCAGCTTGAGCGCCGCCAGGGCGGTGTCGACCGACGACTTCTCGTCGTCTGTCATGTTCTCGCCCTGCTCCTCGACCAGCTTGTCGGTCTGGTGGACCAACTGGTCGGCCTGGTTTCGGGTCTCCACCGCTTCCCGGCGCCTGGCGTCCTCCTCGGCGTAGGCCTCGGCGTCCTTGACCATGCGGTCGACGTCGTCCTGGGCCAATGCCGTGCCACCGGTGATCGTCATCTTCTGCTCTTTTCCGGTGGCCAGGTCCTTGGCGTGGACGTTGACGATCCCGTTGGCATCGATGTCGAAGGTGACCTCGATCTGGGGAACACCCATCGGAGCCGGCGGGATGCCGGTCAGCCGGAACTTCCCCAGGCTCTTGTTGTCGGCGACCATCGTCCGCTCGCCCTGGAGCACATTGATCTCGACTTCGGGCTGGTTGTTCTCGGCGGTTGTGAAGATCTCCGACCGCTTGGTCGGGATGGTGG
>JBOGEU010000801.1:0-1384 GCA_050741995.1 Acidimicrobiia bacterium
ACAGAACCAGGAACCCTAGACGATGGTGAGCCGGCGGATTCACGATCATCCTCCGGGGTTGGCAAGCAGGAAATCGATGTTGAGCTGCTGGCGGACGGTGAGCGCTACAAGGACTGCGGCAGGGATAGGCCACAGCCAGGGCCGCCAGCGAATATGCAGGTTGTGCCACCGGCCCGTGAGCCTTCCGTATACCGCCCTACCGGTCAGCCCGATCATGGTAGGGATGACCAGTAGGGATGCGGGATTGAATTGCCAAGCTCGGAGGAGGTCGCCTCGAGCGGTCCACATCACACCTCGGGTCATGCCACAGGTCGGTCCCATGATTCCCAAATAGTGGAGCGGACCGTGAACATCGAGCGGAGGCAGCCCGGCAACAGCGAGGAGTGTGGCGATCGGGATCCCGATGAGAGCTAGTCGGGTGGTGGTGGGGTGCCGGTCATGGGCCTCCCAACGAACGCTGATAAGGCGAGTCGAGAGACCGGGTGGGAACATGGACTTCATCTGCTACCAGGGATAGTAGATGGCCCAGGGCGGCAGGTCATGGGTAGGTGATGGTGCGGGTGATTTCGTGGCCCGGGCTGACGATCCGTTCGGTAACGATTCGGTGGCGGGCGTCGAGGTGGAGGTCGATGAGGATGCGGGAGCCGGGAAGGTAGAGACGGATGCCGCCCTCGTTGGGGAGGCGGGTGACCTCTTCGAGGTCGGCGTTGGCGTACACCTCGAGGTCGATGAAGGCGTCGCCGCTGAGATTCGCGGTGGACGTGGCTTCGGCGCCGGGCCCGGAGCTGACAGTTTCGGTGAGGGTGAGCTGTTCGACGGCTCGCATGGCAGTGATGACCGGGTCGAGCAGCTCCGGCTGGAGGGGTGGAGGTGGCCAGGGGAGGTCGAGGGTCACGGTCCCGCTGGTCCAGTCATCGGAGTCGGCGCCGACAGTGACAGTGGTGACGCCTGGAGGAAGCTGGAGTTGTTGGGTGTAGCAGCCGGCGCCGCAGGGGCGGGGACGGAGGTCGAGCCCGGTCCCGTCGGGAAGGGTCGCGGAGGCTTCCAAGCTGGCGTCGTCGATACCGCCGGTGGAGGAGTTGTACACGAAGAGGTCGAGGCGTCCCTCGCCTGCTTGGATTCCGACGGTCATATTCCCGGCCAAACCGCCGGCCGTGACGTTGGGCCGCTGATGGGAGGCGGGCCAAGGAGGGTCGCTTCGGTGGCGGCCAGGGCGGGCGGTGGGGTTCCGGCGAGGAGACCGCTTATGGCGACGATCCCAGCCACCAGAACCACCTCGATTGAGGTGAGCCTGCGCAGCATGTTCAGGTTGTCCGAACCGAGAGCTCTCCATCGGGATGCTGCGGCCAGGGCCAGCGCAAGTCCGAAAAGGACGATCTTGGTG
>JBOGEU010000802.1:0-2845 GCA_050741995.1 Acidimicrobiia bacterium
CCTTCATCCGCTGTCTCCAGTTCCCACTGCGGGTCTCAGGCTTTCCCAGGGACCAACTGGTCGCCCGACGAGCGAACAGGTGGAACATCAACCAGATGAAACCGGAAACGGCGAGGTAGAACACGACCCGAAGCGAGACCGGGATGTTCCCGAAGACCTCACGGCCCACGTCGAAACGCGGATGTTCGGGGATGGTGCCCAGGATGCCGAGGCCCAGAGTGGCCAGGGCGAAGAAGAGGCCCGTGACTTCAATCACTTGCGATGCCAGGGGTCGGCGCGACAGCGACCCGGCCTGCGCTTGCCTTTCGTCGGTCACGGCCATCGATGCACTTTAAGCCAGGCGATGGTGGGTTCGAACCGGGTCATGGTTGGAGAACGACCGAAGCAAACGGTTCGATATCCATCGAATTGCGTATTGACATACGACATTCATATCGAATAGTGTTGGTTCGACAGTTATCGAATAACGTCGTCAGGACAGCATCATGGTCGAAGTCATCAACCCGCAATCGAAGATTCGAGACCTGACCGCAGCCGCGCGACGAATTCCGATCGAAGTCGACGGGGTCGGGACCTACGAGCTCATCCTCACCATGTGGACCGTGTTCAATCCCGAAGAAAGCGGCTCGGGATTCGATCTTGGGCAGAAATGGCTGGGGCAGGTCCGTGACGCCACCCCGGAGGACCTCGCATCCGAGATCCGGCTCCTGGGTGGGCCCCTCTGCGGGGTTTGGCTCAGCTTGCTCGGCCTGATGGCGTCGGCGCCCCATCCCCACGACCCCGACCGTGTTCTCCATTGGCTGGCATCGATCCACCCCCAGCGTCTCCGTCGTTGGATGCTGGGTTACATCGGCGAGTCGGCCGACCCTGGGCTTGTGGAGCAAGCCGCCGACGGCGACCTCGACGCCATCCGCCAGGTCGTGGCCTTGGGCAAGGGCGGTCGGATGGACGAGAAGGCACAAGCTCAGGTCGTCGCACTCTTCGAGATCCCGGGTGAAGAGCTGAGGGACCGGATGGTCCAGGTGATCAGGCGCTTCCGGACGGAGGTCTTCAAAGAGTACGAGGAGTCTTTCTCCGAGGCCATCGGACGTGCCGCCGCCGCCCAGCGCGCCACCTCGACCCGCGAGAGCGCCAAGGCCGTGATCGAAGAGGTCACCAACGGGCTGGACTACGAGATCCCTCTCGGAGTGTCCAGGGTCACACTCGTGCCCTCGGTGGTGGTAAAGCCGCTCTCCCTCATCGACCAGAACCGGGACACGCTCCTCGTCTTCTACGGGATGGCGGACGAGTTCATCGATTCCGACCCCGAGGCGCCGCCTTCGTGGCTGGTCAAGACCTACAAGGCGTTGAGCGACGAGCGACGCCTCCGCATCCTGCGCCGACTCTCGGAGGAAGAAGCGTCGTTGGACGACCTGACCGAGATGCTCGGCCTTTCCAAGTCCACGGTCCACCACCACATGAGCGTCTTGCGCGGGGCGGGCCTGGTTCGGGTCCGGATAAGTGGGGACAAGCACGAGCACAAAGAATCGAAGACGTACGCCCTGAGGACCCAGGCGCTGACAAATGCCGGGGCCTACCTGGACACCTACGTCAAAACCGACCGGCAAGCAGCCTCATGACTGGGAGAGAGTTTCAAATGACGCCGATGCTCAACGAGACGGTCGTGCACGACCGGGTAAATGAAGCAAGAGACCGAGCCGAGAGCCGACGCACCGCCCGCGTGGCCCGTGCCGGGACCATGCGACGACGAGGTCTCCAATCCATCCGGGACGCGGTCGGTCATGGGCTCATCGCAATCGGAGAGCGGTTGATGGATCAACCTCCCATGTCCGATCCCGCCGCCGACCGCCGGGCTGCTTGAGCCATGGTGCCTGAGGCTCGGTGACGGATGACCGAACCTCGGGCTTCAGGAACCGAGCAAGGAGCGTACGAAGAACCAGGCATTGGACGGCCGCTCGGCGAGACGCCTAGTCAGGTACGGGTACCACTGCGAGCCAAACGGCAGGTACACCCGTAACGGGTATCCGGCTTCCACGAGCTCCTTCTGCAACGTGGTGCGCACCCCGAACAGCATCTGGAACTCGAACGGCTGCCGGCGGTCCCGGGCCAGCTCCCGGGCAAGGTTCACCAGGTCGAGGTCGTGGGTGGCAATGGCGGGGCGCACCTCCTCGGCGGACATCAACGATCGCAGCTGATCGGCATATGCGGCGTCGACGTCGGCCTTGGAGCCGAGGGCGACGTCCGCCTCTTCGACGTACGCCCCCTTGCACAAGCGGAGATGACCGCCAAGGGGCACGAGCCGGGCCAGATCGCCCGGCGTCCGATGCAAGTACGCCTGCAGGGCGAGCCCCAGATTCCCATGATTCGCCTGGGCCTTCTCGTATAGGCCAACCGTCGACTCGGTGTAGCGGGAATCCTCCATGTCGATGGTGACCGTGGTCCCGATCCTCAGCGCCTCTGCGGCCAGGCTGTCGAGGAGCTCGGCGGCGAGCTCGTCCTCTTCGGCCAAACCGAGTTGGGTCAGCTTGACCGAGATGTTGGCCTGCAGACTCTGTTCTGCGATCTGGCCGAGGCTCTCCAGGTACTCGTCGCGCGCAGCGCGTGCCGAATCACGATCGTGAACCTCCTCCCCGAGGAGATCCAGCGAGACGAGCATGCCCCGGCTGTTGAGATCCCGGGCGACGTGTACAGCCTCTTCGAGCGTGTCTCCGGCCACAAACCGTCGGGCGAGGGCTTTTCCCGGTCTGGTCTGGGTGATCACCTTCTCCACGGGCCGGGCCCGGGTGGTCGTGGTGACCACCCTGGAGAACATGCTCAACCCTGCTCCCCCAACTCGGCTGCCCTC
>JBOGEU010000803.1:0-5015 GCA_050741995.1 Acidimicrobiia bacterium
CGGTGATCCGATCGGTCCTCGAGGCCGTGGGCATCCGGACCCGGGGCCGTGAGGACCTCATCAAACGCGTCATCGGCCTGCCCGGCGAGACGGTTGAGGTCAAGGACAACCATGTGGTGGTCGACGGCACCCCGATCGAAGAGCCATATCTGCCCGACGTCCTCATGCCCGACGAGCCGCCGATCACCATCGCCGGAGACGAGGTCTTCGTCATGGGCGACAACCGCGATGCGTCGTTCGACAGCCGCAGATTCGGCCCCGTCCCCCTCGACGACCTCGTGGGGGAGGCATTCGTCACGATCTGGCCGATAGCCCATTTCGGCGGGTTCTGAGTAAATGTCCCAGCCGTTTGTTAGCTATTAGCCAACCGAGCGTGCTTAACATCGCCCGGCGTCCCGTTTGAAGAGGAGAAGATGGAAGAGGACCTGGAGCGCTACGAATCCGAGGTTGAGCTCAAGATCTACAAGGAGTACCACGACGTCCTCCCGATGTTCCGGTACGTGGTGGAGACCGAGCGAAGGTTCTACCTCGCCAACGAGGTCAATCTCGAGGTGCGCGAGGCCAACGGTTCGGTCTTCTTCGAGGTGGAGATGAAAGACGCATGGGTTTGGGATATGTTCCGACCGGCCCGCTTCCTGGAGCACGTGAAAGTGCTCACATTCCGCGACGTCAACGTCGAAGAGCTGGAGCAGCGAGAAATCTCGATCTGAGCGATCGGGCCCGATTGGGGAGGTACGGCGAGCTCGTCGCCGCCAGGTTCCTCACCGACCATGGCCTTCGGGTCGTCGCCGGCAACGTCGATGTCGGCCGGGGCGAGGTCGACCTACTGGCAATGGACGGCGGGGCTCGGGTCGTGGTCGAGGTGAGGACCACAACCACCGGTGGTGACCCGATCGACGCGGTGGGCCTTGTGAAGCGACGTCGGGTCAGGTCGTTGGCCGGCATGGCAGGGGCGAGCCGGGTAGATCTGGTGGGGGTTGGGCTCAGGGCAGAGGATGTGGTCATCCACTGGGTGCCTGGCTGTGGTTGACTGCCTCGATGTGCTCCTATTGTTCTAGAACATGAATCTGAGCCGGCCCGCGATCCGGGTCGAGGGCCTGGTCAAGCATTACAAGCGGACGATCGCCCTCGACGGGCTCGACTTCGTGGTCCCATCGGGCGCCATCACCGGGTTTCTCGGCCCCAACGGCGCCGGCAAGACCACCACATTCAGAACCCTTCTCGGGCTCACCCGGGCCAATGCAGGTCGGATCGAGGTGTTGGAGCACGAGATTCCCCAAGGCCTGGTCGATGTGACCCGGAAGATCGGCGCCATCATCGAGGAGCCCGGCCTCATCCGCTCGCTGAGCGGCCGGATCAATCTCCAGGTGGCGGCCGACCAACTCGGCTTCGGACACGACCGTATCGACGAGCTGCTCGGATTCGTGGAGCTCCAGGCAGATGCCAAACGGAAGGTCGACGAGTACTCGAAGGGCATGCGCCAGAGACTGGCGCTGGCCGCGGCTCTTCTCGCTGACCCCCAGTTGCTCCTTCTCGACGAGCCGTTGGATGGGCTCGACCCCGCCGGGCAGCGGGCATTCCGGGCACGTCTCCGTGAAATCGCCGATAGCGGGCAGACGGTGGTCGTCTCCAGCCATGACCTGGCCGACATCGAAGCCCTGGCCGACTACGTCGTCGTTCTCAACCACGGCAAGCTGATTGCCCAAGGGCCGCTCGAGGAGCTGTTGTCCGGTGGCGAGACCCGGGTGGTCGTCAGCGACGTCGTCGCTGCCCTGTCCGTATTCGGAGCGGCCGGGGTCGAAGCCCATGACGACGGGGGGGCGGTCATCGTCGGGGAGGAGGACGGAAGCCGCGTGATCCGCGTGCTGGCGGAGGCCGGCATCTACCCCAGCGAGGTGCGGGCGGCGCGCTCGACGCTCGAGTCGGTGTTCCTGGGAATGACCGGGGAGGGCCCATGAGCCTGCTCCATGCCGAGTATCTCAAGCTGAGCCGACGACGGCTCTATCTGGTGATGCTCCTGATCCTGGCCGCCCTCGTCGGACTGCTCGCCTTCTTCCTGCTGATCTTCGCCCGTATCGCCCCCGAGATCGCAGAAGACGTGCCCCAGCTGTTGAAACCGGAGGCATATGTGTTCGGCGCCCAACAGGTGGCGGGACAGACCTGGTTCCCCCTGATCCTGGCGGTGGTGATGTTGGGAAGTGAGTTCGGGAGCACGGTGTGGGCCACAGCGTTGACCCGGGACTCACGGCGTGTCAATCAGATCGCCGCCCGGTTCGGGGTGCTCACGGTGGCGTCATGGGTGGCGATCGCCCTCGGCATCGTGGGATGGGCGGTGGTGACACTGATCGCCGTGTCCGGGGAAGGCGGGCCCAGTGCCGCCGATTGGCTCGGTCTCGCCTGGAAGGTCGGGCTCATCGAAATGGCGTGGACTGCGATCGGGCTCGGAGCGGTTGCCCAACTCAGATCGGTGGGGCCCGCAATCGGGGCTGCACTTGCCCTCTATTTCATCGATCCGATTCTCGGTCTCTGGGGCCCCTGGGAGAACGTCTCTCTGTCAGCCGCCACCACCGCCTTGTTCCAGATCGAGATCGACGGCGGTTTCGGGGCATTCATACCCGGGTCGGGCCTGTCGCTCGGCCAGGCGGTGGCGATCGTCTTGGGCTGGACCGCCCTTGGCTTCGTGCTCACCTGGTGGGGTCTTCAACGGCGCGACGCCTGAGCGATGCCGAAGCGGCGGCGCATCTCCTTGTGCCAGCAACCGTGATGCCAGTGGCGTCTCAGGTCCGGCGCATCGTCCGGAACCACCACCAGATGGAACACACCGGGGAGGATGGTCGTCTCGCACCCCGGGCAGATGTACTCCTTGCGCGCCGCATAGGGCTGGACGGCGGTGACCGTCACCCCGAGAAGATCGCCCATGCCAGGACTGCGAAGATCGCGATGAGGGCGATCACCATGGCCGCGATGTCGGCCGTGCTGTTCTCGTGATCACGAAACGGGTTGAACCCCATGGCATGCACGGTAACCCCAATCCGGGTGGTCTACCGTCATCGTCGTGACCTGGTTCCAGATCGAAGATCGCGGGCCCGTGCGCTGGCTCACCATCGACCGGCCGGACCGCAAGAACGCCATCCCCTTCGACGGATGGGCCGATCTGGAGGCCGCACTGGTGGCTTTTGCCGACTCAGGGCAGCGGGTTCTGGTGATCACCGGTGGCGGCGATGAGTTCTGTGCCGGGGCCGATCTCGATCCCACCCGTATCGATCGACTCCGGTCCATCGAGGAGCGTCATGCCCGGATGAAGATGGTGGGTGACGCCGCCCTGGCCCTCCATCGTCTCGTCAAGCCCACCATCGCCGCGGTCGACGGTGTGGCGGTGGGAGCGGGATTGAACCTCGCCCTCGGGTGCGACGTGGTGGTTGCGACCGAACGGGCCCGATTCTCCGAGATCTTCGTCAGACGTGGCCTGACCCTGGACTTCGGGGGCTCGTGGCTGCTGCCGAGGATCGTCGGATTGCAGCGAGCCAAGGAGATGGCCCTCTCCGGCCGGATCATCGGAGCCGAGGAAGCGCTGAGGATCGGGTTGGCAACCGAGATCGTGGAGGTCGGCACTCTCCAGAGTCGTGTCACCGAGATAGCCACCGATTTCGTGGCCGGCGCCCCGATCGCCCAGATGTTCGCCAAACAGACGCTGAATGCAGCTTTTCAGGTGAGCCTCTCCGACGCCCTTGCCTGGGAGGGCGAGGCACAGTCGATCGCCTTGGGCACCGAAGACGCCGCGGAGGGCTTGTCGGCCTTCCTCGAGAAGCGAGACCCAATATGGAAGGGGCGGTAGGGTCAGTTCTCTCCGATGTCCTCGTTCCACAGATCGGGTCTCGCCTCGATGAAGCCGGTCATCATCTCCACGCACCGCTCGTCGTCCACCACCAGCAGTTCGACCCCCTTTGACAGGAGCAGGTCCTCGGCGCCGATGAAGGTCCGGTTCTCGCCGATCACCACCCGGGGAATCCCGTAGAGCAGGATGGCCCCGCTGCACATGTGGCATGGGGAGAGGGTGGAGTAGATCACCGATCGCCGATACTCGGCTGCCGATAGGCGACCAGCGCTCTCCAGGGCGTCCATCTCGCCATGAAGGATCGGGCTCTCCCTCTGCACCCGCCGATTGTGGCCCCGGCCGACTATCTCGCCGTCCACCACCAGGACCGACCCGATGGGGATCCCGCCCTCGGACAGCCCCAATCCGGCTTCTTCGATCGCGGCGTCGAGAAACGAGTCGGGCACGGCAGGGATGCTAGGTGCCCCGGGGGCCGGCTCACTTAGGCGCGGGCAGTGGCCGACCGGCGGCAAATGCGTCGAGGACCTCGGTGGCGGCCGGCTCGTCACGCACCAGGTAGGAGACCCCACCCTCGTTCGACCCGACAACTGGGAGGGTGACCGAGTCCGTCTCTCCAGCCGATCGCATCGACCAGCCGGTCCGGGCAAGGGTCAACAGGGTGAGCTCCGAGTCGGCGGTGAGATGGGAGCCGACCGCACCCAGCACCAGGGGAGTCCGCACCAGCCCCGAGACCGACGACGTTTCGGCCATGATCTTGGTCAGAACCTCTCGTTGGCGGGCGGCCCTTGCGATGTCGCCGCCGCCCTGGGCCACCCACTCCCCGTCCTTGAGCTCCTCGTAGCTTCGGGATCGGGCATAGGCCAGGGCGGTGGCCCCGTCGACGGTATGAGTCCCCGCCTCGACCTCCAGGCCGGACTTGACGTCACGCGCCGGGTAGGGGAATTCGATCTCGATCCCGCCGAGGGCGTCGACGATGCCAGCGAAGCCCCCGAACTCGACCTCGAGGTAGTGGTTGGGACGGATCCCCGTGGCCCCGGCCACGGTCTCGACGAGAAGGTCGGGGCCGCCGAAGGCATATGCGGCATTGATCTTGTTGGTGCCCTCGCCCGGGATGTCGACCTTCAGATCCCTCGGGATCGACAACAGCTGTCGTCTCCCGTCGGACACCTGGGCAAGGATG
>JBOGEU010000804.1:0-1712 GCA_050741995.1 Acidimicrobiia bacterium
ATCTACCTGCCGATCGCCCTCATCCTGATCCTCGTCACCGGGACTCTCTCCCCCGAGCTCGCCCTGGGGATCGGCGCCGGACTGGGTCTCATCGGCCTCGTCGTCGCCGCTTTGAGAGGAGACTTCGGTCTACATGAGCTGAGGTGGGTCGTCATCGCTATGGCCATCGCCGCGGTCACCGTGACGTTGGCCAGGATCTGGCATCTGACCCGGCTGACGCCCGATTCGCTTCGCTATCTCCTCGCCGCCAACGATCTGGTGTTGCCTGAGGCGCTCGAAGAGATGCACAAGGCTGACCTCCTCATCCGTCAGATCGGGCTGCCCTCACTCCACGCATTCTCGGATCTGGTGGACCGGCGCTATGTGGCCTCGATCGCACCCCTGTTCGGGGTGGCCGGGCTCGGGTTCTTCTCCTGGCTCGCCTGGCACCTCACAAGCCGCATCGATCGTGCTCGACGCTGGTGGCTGGTTGGTGGGGCGGTGGCGTTCCTCGGCACCTCGAACCGTCTGGTGTATGACGCTTTCTATGTCAACACCCACATCCAGATGGCCGTCTACTTGCTGATTGGTATCGCCGGTTCCTGGCTGGCGGTGCGCGAGGAGAAACCGGGTTGGGCATTCCCTGCCGGTCTGTCCCTGGCGGCCAGCCTGCTGCTACGTCCGGAGGCGCCGCTGGTGGTGGCCGTCGTCCTGGTGACGGTGGCGGCGAGCCGGGCCCCGAGGTCGGCTCGGGCTCTGATCACAGTGCCATCGGTTGTGGCGATGACCATTTGGTATGGGATCGTGCTCTGGCAGAACGCAAACTTCGGCAGTCTGATATCTCTGACGGCACCGGTCTTCGGCAGCTTGCTCGCAGTGTTCGGTGCCGCATTGCTGGTCGTGATCGGTGGGTCGACACGTGCTCGACCCCTGATGCAGCATTTCGACCTGATCGGGCTCGCCGGGCTTGCCATCCTCCTGGTGGGCTACGCCATCAGCCAACCCGAGATCGTGGTCCGATCGCTGGAGGCGACTTTCAGGAACCTCACCTACGACGGGCTCTGGCTCGTCACCTGGATGGCGGCCTTGGTCTTGCTCGTCGTAGCCCTGATCGTGCATCGGATCCCCGACGGGCGCATGTGGACCATCCCCATCGTGGGCTTCGGTCTTCTCTTCTGGCCCCTGCCCCTGATCCGGGAGGGGGCCTGGCGGGTAGGTGCCGGCGACTCCGGCAACCGGATCCTGGCCCACATCCTCGCCGTGGTGGTTGCCTTCCTCATCCTGACCGCGGTAGCGCCGCGACCAAAGGAGAAACAGCCGGTAGCCGTTGCCAGGGAATAGATTCATCCCGCCGTCGTCTCCGGCTCAGCCGATGCTCACCATCGTCGGTGACTTGCCTGCAACGAACGCCCCTATGGAGGAGAGGTAGGGGAACACGACACGTCCGGGGAGACTGGCGAGGTTGGCCTCGGGATTGGCCTGCTTGCACAAGGCGACGAAACCGGAGTCATGGATCACCTCGACGCCATACTCCAGCCGCAACAGTTGCTCGGCCAGCGCTGCGACTCCGGTCATCTCGTGATAGACCCCTTCCACGCCGTGCTCGACCTGATAAACCCGACGACGGAACCGGTTCCAAGTCCAGTCGCTACCGACGCCAAGTGGGAACTGCCCGTTGACAATCAGGGGCGCGCCGAATCTCAATAACGCGCGGATGTCCCGCAG
The DNA here is from genome assembly GCA_050741995.1 of Acidimicrobiia bacterium. Lineage (GTDB taxonomy): Bacteria > Actinomycetota > Acidimicrobiia > Spongiisociales > ZC4RG35 > JARDZU01. The sequence goes on from JBOGEU010000804.1 coordinate 1,705, forward strand.
ATAACGGT
>JBOGEU010000805.1:0-2534 GCA_050741995.1 Acidimicrobiia bacterium
GGTCCTGGTGGTCGAGGAGGGCGAGATCACAGGGATCATCACCCCGCTGGACATAGCCCGTTGGCTGCGCCGTTCCGAGGAGCTGGGGCTCACCGAGACCGGGTCGTAGACCGACCCTTAATGTTCCCTGGCGGCAGGTGCCAGTCGACCGGCCATTCAACCCCCCTTGACAGCCGTGTCCCTCTGTCGTATCTTCTAGTCAACTAATACATTGATAAAATGAATGGTTGATTATGGACCTGGATCCGACTGCCGACGACCGGCTCGACCGGGCGTTCGCCGCCCTGGCCGATCCGGAGCGGCGACGGATCATCGCCCGCCTGAGCCGGGGCCAGGAGACGGTCAACGAGCTGGCCGAGCCGTTCGAGATCAGCAGGCAGGCGGTGTCCAAGCACATCCAGGTCTTGGAGCAGGCAGGTCTGGTCACACGCACCCGTGACGCCCAGCGCCGGCCCGTTCACCTCGACCCGGCACGGCTGGAGGCCCTGACCTCCTGGATCGACCAGTACCGGTTGATTCACGAGCAGCGGTACCGCCTTCTAGACGGTCTGCTGGAGACACTCGATGGCGCCGAGGGCGCCACAGACACGAGAGGAGAACCGAGATGAGCAATTCACTCACCGTCCGCGCCCCCGAAGGCGTCCCCTTCATCGAGTTCGAGCGTGAGTTCGACGCCCCGGTGGAAGCGGTGTTCCGTGCCCACAAGGACCCCGAGCTGATCAAGCAATGGCTGGGCCCACGTCGTCACGAGATGGAGATCGAGACCTACGACTTCAGGACCGGCGGGCGCTACCGCTACCTGCACCGCAGCGATGAGGGAATCTACGCCTTCAATGGTGTCTTCCATACCGTTCGCGAGAACGAGATCGCCATCCAGACCTTCGAGTTCGAGGGGTTCCCCGACGTGGTGAGTATCGAAACTCTCGTCTTCGAGGACATGGGCGACGCTCGCACCCGGCTGCGCGGGCAGTCCACCTACCCCTCCATCGAGGCCCGCGATGGGATGGTCTCCAGTGGAATGGAGAGCGGGATGTCCGAGGGTTACGAGCGTCTCGACGACGTCCTGGCCTCTCTCTGACCAAACCACGAACGAGGAGCAACAACAATGGATTGGACACTCGAAGTCGTCATCCTCCCGGTGAATGATATCGATCGCTCGATCGCCTTCTATCGGGATCAGGTGGGGTTCGACCTGGACCATGACACCACGACCGAGCTGATGCACGTCGTGCAGCTGACCCCACGTGGGTCCGGCTGCTCGATCGTGATGGGCGACATGCCGGCTCAAAGAGAGATGGCGCCGGGGTCGATCAAGGGATTGCAGTTGGTCGTCGCCGACGCCGAGGCGGCGCGGCAGGAGCTCATCGACCGCGGCGTCGAGGTCAGCGAGATAACCGTCTTCGACGAGGCTGACGGCGGAACGTTCTTCGGCTTCGGCGATCCCGACGGCAACACCTGGGCCGTGCAACAGATCAAGGCACGAGCCGATCAGCCGTTGATCCCGCTCGAGGCGAGGGGCCGTTTCGGGGAGAGCTGACCTGGCTCCGAGCAACGCCGCGTCTTGTCGGTCCCTCCATGATCGGATGGTCGGGCCGCATCATCCCGTGTCCGCCCCAATTACGGGCCCGGGGGCGAATAGAGCGACTCGAGATGCTCCAGATAGGCCGCTGCGGCGTGGGCGTTGTGCCGCCGCCAGAGCTCGACGTGGTCGGGGGGACCGACCGAAGCATCTTCGAGGGCCGTAAGCGTGGGACGCAATGCCTCCAGTTGGGACCTGATGAGGGGTAGTGGGGTGCGTCCAGAGCGTTGGAGAAGCGTCAGCTTCAGCTGGAACTCGATTCTCATGTCACGAACATGGGCGACGGGTGCAGCGAGCCAACGGCGGAGAAGGCGTCTTCCTGCAGGGGTGACCCGGAGGACGAGTCTCTGTGGCCCGGCGTCGCCCGGCTCGGTGCGGGCAGGCATGGCCAAAGCGGAATCGACCAACCTCTCCAATGCCCGGTAGACGAGCGGCCGTCGCACGGTGAGGATCCGGCCGACTGGCGCATCCGGCCCGAGGTCCCTGGAGATGGCGAACCCGTGCTTCGGTCCCTCCGCGAGCAGACCCAGCACCGCTAGCTCTGTGAGCGAGAGACGCGCACGTTCCATCGAGGTGCCAAGGCTAGAACCGTCCCCCACTCGGCCGTGTTGCGTCGTCTAGCTCGCGGTTGGTATTCTCTTTGCGACTAGAGGATCTGGTGCTTCGGGGAATATTGGAGGTATACGATGTCGAGCGGTCGCCCGGCCTTGTATTTCTTCTCATTGTTGGCGCTCGCCGCCTGTGCAGGGTCGGCCGGCGAGGCCGCGGCCACCGTCGGCACTGGGTCGGACGGCGAGTTGCTGGTGTCGGCGGCTGCCTCTTTGACCGATGCCTTCGCCGAGGTGGCAACCGTGCTCGAGGCAGCCAACCCCGGCGTCGACGTGATCCTCAACCTGGCAGGCAGCTCGGCGTTGCGGGAGCAGATACTGGAGGGGGCGCCCGTCGACGTCTTCGC
>JBOGEU010000806.1:0-4642 GCA_050741995.1 Acidimicrobiia bacterium
GTCGAGCGGTATCCCGTAGGCCTCGCAGAACTGTGCCGTGTCGGCGAGCGCGCGGTTGCAGGCCATCTCCTCGTAGACGACTCCCAGCGATCTCATGGAAGCGATGACCGATGGGTCTGCCGTCATCGGGTGGAGAGTAGATATTTGGCTGAGGATCCCGGTCGTGTCTGCGAGAGTTGTCCCGATGAGCGAGTACGACATCGAGACCTACGGCTCCAAATGGGCCCCGTACTACGACCACGTCTTCGCCAACGTCGATTCCGAGGTCGCCTTCCTCCTCCCGCTCGCCGGATCACCGCCTCGGGCGCTGGAGTTGGCCATCGGCTCGGGCCGGGTGGCGTTGCCACTGAGCGAGGCCGGCGTCGAGATCACCGGTATCGACATCTCCGACGACATGATCTCGTTGCTGCGCGCAAAACCTGGTGGTGATGGGATCGAGGTCATCAAAGGGGACTTCGCGGATGTCGAAGTGGTGGGGGAGTTCCCTCTCGTCTACCTGCCGTTCAACACCCTCTTCGCCCTCACCACTCAAGAGCGACAGATCGAGTGCTTCGTCAACACGTCTCGTGTGTTGGAGCCGGGAGGTCGATTCGTCCTCGACACATTCGTGCCCGATGTGAAGCGATTCGACCGGTACGGGGCCTACATGAATGTCTCCAGCATCTCGTCCGCCGAGGCCCACGCCTATGAGTTGTCCATCCATGACCCGGTGGAGCAGACCGTCGTCTCCCATCAGGTCCGCCGCCTCGACGACGGAACGACCGTGGTCCTGCCGGTGGAGATTCGCTACGCCTGGCCCGCCGAGATGGATCTGATGGCCCGCCTTGCCGGGCTGGAGCTGGAGGAGCGTTGGGGCTGGTACGACAAGCGGCGGTTCACCGAGCAGTCGGGCCAACATGTCTCGGTGTACCGAAAACCCGCGTCCTAGGGCGATGGGATGGCAACGGCTACCCGCGGTCCTCCTTGCAGCCAGTGCTTTCGGGTTCCTGGTCTGGGCGGTCCTGCTCGTCGCCGGGCCCGGTGGCTCGATCGTCCTGGAATGGGTGATCCTCGGGGTGGCGGGAGTCTTGGTTCTGTTTGGGCTGGCGTCACTCAGGTCGGAGGAGGGCCGAGCCCAGATCGCCCGCTGGCTGCTCACCGGGTTTGCGGTATTCGGGGCGGTGGCCGTGATCGGGCTCACCGCCGACGACAACTCGTCACGGACCTGGGTTCGCCTCGGTTGGGCGGCGCTGCTGGTCGGTCTCGTCACCGCCGTGGCAGCCTGGTGGGGTGCCCGTCGTGTCAATCGGAATGTGGTTCTCGCCGGGGGAGTGGTCGGCCTGGTCGTGATCGCCGGCGGCTGGGGGATAGCCGCCAATTGCGACAAATCGTTGCAGCGCTCATGGTGCGAGCCGGCTTTCGAGCAGGAGGAGACGCTCGCGATGCGAGTTCAGGTCGATGGTGAGCTACATCGGAGCGGGAGGGCAGGGGGAGACACCGGGGGCTACGTGCGCACCCATTTGACAGACGGCATCGATATCGAGTCGGTGACCACCGCCCCGGCAGGATTTGTCTTCGAGGAGCGGCCCGTGCAGTCGATCGAGGTGGCCCGAGGGCGGTACACCGCCGACTCGGGCCCCGATGCGAACTGTCAGATAGACGTCAAGGTCGAGTCGGTGCCCGCCGGGAACCTGCAGAGCCTGGTCGTCACCTGCCTGGGGACCGGCTGAGACTCAACTGGCGTGCTCGTGCTCGCCCTCGTGCTCGTGGTCATGATCGTGCTCGTGATCGTGGTCCTGGGTCGCGATTTGGGCCCGGACCTCGTCCATGTCGAGCTCCTTCACCTGCGTGATCAGGTCCTCGAGCATGTTGCCCGGTATCGCCCCCGGCTGGGCATAGAGGACGATCTGGTCCCGGAACACCATCAGGGTCGGGATGGAGCGAATCCCGAAGGAGCCGGCCAACTCGGGCTGATCCTCGGTGTCGACCTTGGCGAACACGATGTCGGGATGGGCATCGGAAGCCGTCTCATAGGCAGGGGCGAACATTCGACACGGCCCACACCATTCGGCCCAGAAATCGATGAGAACCGTGTCGTTCTCCTTGATCGTCTGGTCGAAATTCTCTGTTGTCAGGGCCACTGTGGCCATGTCCGAACCTTTCCTGGGAGGTCTGTGTGCGTGGTCAACGCCCCATGGGGGGTGTTCATTCCCCGGCACCGGGTTGACCCATAATCCACGTTATGTCAAGTAAGCTCCATTGTCCCTGGGTTCGCCGACCTCGGGTGCCCGTAACCCCTACTCCAGAACCGGGCCCACACACGATGCGCCACCGATCCCGGGCTGTGGGTTGAACACCCGGGGCTCGGCGATGAAGCCCGATCCCGAGTCGTCGGTGCTCAGATAGGCCTCTACCGCGTCGGCCAGCGCCTCGGCGGCAGCCTCGACATAGGCGTCGGTGGCGAACAGCTCGGCCTCGGCCGGGTTCGAGATATAGCCCAGCTCGGCGAGGACGCTGACGGTCACCGGGCTCCGGTTGATCCCGTAGGCGTCATTGCCCCGAGTGCTCAAGACAGAGAGGACGCCGGCATCGGGGGCCGCCGTCCATGAGACGTCGAATCGTGACAGCGCCTGCACCACGTGCTGCCACACCAGACCTCCAAGACGTCTCGAGTCGGCGGATTCGTGCTGGATGAAGACTTCGGTGCCGGGCAGCGCCGACGGGCCCGGGGTCGGGGCGTTGTGATGGATGGAGAGCAGGAGGTCGGCTCCCAGGTGATCGGCCAGGGCGGTCCTGGTGCCCAGCAACGAGGCGTAAGGCCCGGTTCGGGTGAGGACCACCGGTATCCCACGGACGATGAGCTTGGCCTCCACGGCCTGGGCGACGGTGAGGTTCAGGCTCCTCTCCATCAGGCCGTTGGCGCCCACGGCACCGGTGTCGACCTCGCCCCCATGACCGGGGTCCAGCACCACCCTGACCCCCCCGATCGGGGTCCCATCGGTGACGATCACCTCGTCTCCGCAGGGGGCTCTCACCAGATAGCCGTTGCTCACCTGGTCGAGGACGGCGACGACGACTCCGGCGGCGGTCACCAGGCCGTCGACCGCCATCTCCTCGAAGCCAGTGCTCGGGGTCGAGGCGACAGTGGACGTGGTGGTGGTGACGAGGGTGGTCGTTGCGACAGTCGTCGTCGGCGGGGGGTCGTTCGCCAGGCTCGAGGTGGGGCCGGTGGTGCTCGTCGCCGCACCGGGGGCACAGGCCGCCACCAGGACGACGAGAATCACGAGCCGGGACCGCATCGGCGACAGATTAAGCAACGACCTCGGTCAAGCCCGTATCACATCTGGTGGCGGCGGATAGGCTGAGGCACATGTTCGGGCCCCTGAACGGAGCGCGGATCGCACTGGTCTGCTTTGCCGTGGTGGCTGCCATCGCGGCGTTGATCGCCGGGTACCCGATGGTGACCTGGGTGATGCTGCTCGGCGTGGCCATCCATGGCCTGGGTTGGCTCTACCTGTACCGGCAGCATCTCCGCCGGCAGTCACACTGACGCCGGTCAGATGTCGAGCCACTCCCCCATCGCGACTGCGATCTCCGTGGCTCGCTCCAGCAGGGCCTGGTGCGCGGTCTCATGGCCGGGCTCCGGGGCACCCACCAGGTCGACGTAGATCTTGAGCTTGGGCTCTGTGCCGCTCGGCCTGACCAGGATGCGGCCTTCATCGCCGAGAGTGAGCTCCACCAGATCCTGGGCACCGAGCCACGAAGGGCGCTTCTCCTCCCCCACCCGATAGTCGGTCATCCCGCTGACGGTCATGCCCGCCAACTCTTGGGGCCGGCTCCGGGCCAAGTGATCGACGGCGTCGAGCAGCGCCTGCTGTCCCTCTGGCCCGGTGCTGACGATCGAGTGTTGGGCGCTGACCCAGAGACCGACCTCGTCCCAAAGCTGGTGCAGGCGCTCGAGCACTCCCCTGCCCGCCGCCGCCTCCTCGGCCGCCAGGTCTGCCATCACGATCGCCGCCGAGATCCCGTCCTTGTCACGCACCGTGCGGCCGATCGAGTAGCCGAGTGCCTCTTCGTACCCGAAGCCGAATCTCCCTTCACCCCGCTCCTCCAGGGCCAGCCCGGCGTTGATGATCCACTTGAACCCGGTGAGCGTGGTGGCATGCACCGCCCCTCTCAGTGCCGCGATCCGCCCCATCATCGGGCTCGAGACCACCGAGTTGACCACGATCGGCCTCTCGTCGTGGCGCCAGTAGCGGAGCACGTAATCACCGAGCAGCGCGCCCAGCTCGTTCCCGGTAAGCAGTCTCCAATCCCCGTGATGGGGAACGGCAACGGCGAGACGGTCGGCGTCGGGGTCGTTGGCGAGGACCAGAGCCGCCCCTTTGGCCCGGGCCAATTCCAATGCGAGGTCGAGGGCCCCCGGTTCCTCCGGGTTGGGAAACTTCAGTGTGGGGAACGCCCCGTCGGGGACGAACTGCTCGCTGACCGGGATCAGCCCCGTGTGTTGGGCCGCGGCGCACATCGCCATCAGCACCTTGCCTCCGACCCCGTGAAGCGGTGTGTACACGATCTCCAGTGACGACGCCTGCGGGTTGGGGCGCGACTCCTCGACCTCGAGCCGGTAGAGGTCGAGGATCCCGGGCGGCATGGTCGTGACCAG
>JBOGEU010000807.1:0-6635 GCA_050741995.1 Acidimicrobiia bacterium
CCTGTGAGTCGGGCGCCCTTGGCTCCCATGGCATCCTTGGTCACCTGGACCAGGACCTCGTCACCATCTTTGAGGACGGTTTCGATGCGACGGGTCGACCGTCCGTTGCCCCGTCCGTCGGATGCCACATCCGACGCGTACAACACGCCGTTCTTGGGGGCACCGAAGTCGAGGAAAGCCGCCTCCATGCCGGGCAGCACGTTGCGCACCTTGGCGAGGTAGATGTTCCCGGCGACGGAGCCGGAATCTTGGCGCGCCACGTAATGCTCGACGAGGACCGGTCCCTCGAGGATCACCATCTGGGTCTGACCCCTGGTGACCCGGACCAGCATCTGTTTGCGACCGGTCTCCACCGGGACGATGACCTCGTCGTCCATCGGACGCCGGGACCTGGTGCGGGAAGTCGCCAGTCCGTTCTTGTTGTGGTTGCCACCGCCCTTGTTCGGCTGGTGGCGCCTCTCCTTCTTCGGCTTGGCAGCCGGGGCGGCACGCCCCTCGACCCTCTTGACCTCTACTTTGCGCCCCTTGACGCGAACGGTCTTGTGTTCCTCAACAGTCCCTTCCGTGGAGGACTTGCGAACGATCTGAGGGCTCTTCTTGCGGAATAGAGCCATGTGGTCTCACTCCTCTGAGTTCGGATAAACGAGATGACACAGGTGCTTCAAACCTGGCGAAGCCCCTGTTTGCGAACATGTGCGTCAGACAGCGCCGAGGCGACCACCCTTGGTGAGGGCGGCCGCCGTGAAAACCGTGAACCTTCACACCGGTAGCCCGGCGTGCGTGGGTGCTCATCAGCGAAACACTCCGAAAGAGGGAAGATGTCGCGTCTGGCGGACACCCAAGGCTACCAGAAAGATCGGCCCAACCTATCCTCCGTCGAGACCGAGCTCGGGTTGCTCGGGCTCTGACGGGTCATAACAGATCCGGCATCGCGCCTCGTATGCCCCTTCGGCGCCGAGCACCACCAGGTCGTCTGAGTGGACGATGCGCTGGGTGTACATGCCGGGGCCCCCGCATTTGTGACACACGGCGAGCATCTTGGTGACGTACTCGGCCCGGTGGCACAAGGTCGGGATCGGTTCGAACGGGCGGCGCAGGTAGTCGGTGTCGAGCCCGGCGATGATCACCTGCTTGCCGGTGGACGCGAGCTGCTCGACTACATCGACCAACCCGTCGTCGAAGAATTGGCCCTCGTCGACACCGACGACCAGGGTGTTGTCCGCCACCCGGCGCAACAGCTGGGCGGCCGTCTCCACCGGGATCGCATCCACCTTGAGACTGGAGTGGGAGACGACCTCGGTTTCGGCGTACCGGTCGTCGAGTCGAGGCTTGAAGGTCTGCACCGGGACGCGTGCGATCTGGTAGCGGGTAACCCGGCGAATCAACTCCTCGCTCTTGCCGGAGAACATCGGCCCGCAGATCACCTCTACCCACCCCTGGTCACCACGCCGGTACATTGGGCGGCAGGCTAACGCCTGCCTGCAATCAGCTCAGCTGATTCTCACCGGGCACCGGGGTTCGCATCAGCCACACCGAGTTGGCCACCCCGAGGGCAAGCGTCATCGCCAGGTAGAACGAGCCACCGGCGGACAGGAACGGAAGCGGGAGACCGGTGACCGGCATGATCCCGATCGTCATCCCGACATTGACGAAGATATGGAACATCATCATCGCGGCGAGACCGGTGGCGATCAGGGCCCCGAAGCGGTCACGGGCATTGACGGCGATCACCAGCAGCCTCCAAATGATCACGGCGAATGCGGCGAGGACCAGGATCGCACCGACGAATCCCAACTGCTCGGCAACGGCAGTGAAGATGAAGTCGGTCTCCTGCTCGGGCACGTATTGGAACGAGGTTTGGGTCCCTTCGGCGAACAGGCCCCGGCCAAAGAGCTGACCTGAGCCGATGGCTCGCCGCGATTGGAGCAGGTTGTACCCGATGCCCATGGGATCGATGGCAGGGTTGAACAGCACCTTGATCCGGTCCAACTGATAGCTCTCCAGCCAATCCCGCTGAATGACCACAACCACCGACAGGGTGGCGGCACCCCCCAACGCGACCATTTGCCGCCAGGTTGCGCCCGCCGCAAAGAGCATGACGAACAAGATGAAGGCGAACACGAGCGCAGTGCCGAGATCGGGCTCGAACAGGATCAGCACCCCGGGCACGACCACGATCAGGATCGCCCGAAAAACGTTGAGCCAGGTGAGCTGGCGTCTCCCGATCTCGTCCCGGTTGCTCGGCGAGAGCACCGCCGCCAGCAAGAGGATGACGACCACCTTGGCGAACTCCGCCGGTTGCAGCTTGAAAAAGCCCAACGGGATCCAGCGCTGTGCCCCATTCACCGGATCGAAGAGGTAGACCCCGATAAGAGCGATGAGAACCACGATGGAGATGATCGGGATCAGGTTCTTGTACTCCCGATAGTCGATGTTCGAGATGATGGCGTACACCGTGAGGCCGGCCGCCACGAAAATCATCTGGCGCTCCATCCCCTCGAAGCCGGAGCTGCTGGTTGCCGAGTAGATCATCAGCAGCCCGAAACCGGACAAGGCGAGCATGGTGCCGAAGAGGATCCGGTCCGACTTGTTGTGCCGGCGGTCGACGGCGACCTCGCGCAGACGTGAGATGACGGCCATCAGTCCGCATTCTCTCCGGGAACGATGGGTGTCGGCTCGTTGCCCATCAGGGATTGCAGGATGTTACGCGCCACCGGAGCAGCCACTTGGCCACCGGACCCGCCCTCGTCGATCAGGACGACCACCACCCATTTCGGGTTGTCGAGGGGGGCGACTCCCACGAACCAGGCATGATTGTCGCGGGTGGCGGATGCCTGGGCGGTGCCGGTCTTGCCGCCGACCTGTTCCACACCCTCGCCGAAGTCGCTGAATGCGGCGGCGGCGGTGCCACCGTTGACCACCCGTCCCAGGTCGCCGAGCAGCGAGGCGTGTACCCCGGGATCGATGTCGACGTCGACCGGCTTCGGTCGATCGACCGGTGTGACGTTGCCCTGGGGGTCGATGATCTCCTTGACCACTCGCGGCTCCATCATCTTGCCGCCATTGACCAGGGTGGCATATGACACCGCGACCTGGAGTGGGGTGGAGGTGAAGGCACCCTGGCCGATGGCAAAGTCCATCAGGTCACCCCCCAGCCATGGCGAGGCGAGCTCGAGCCGCGCCGGCTCGAGACGAGGCGGCCGGTCGGGATTCTCCAACTGGAATTCCTTCCACTCCTCGAACAGCTCGCGGGTGGGAACGATCCCGCCGGCTTCACCGGTGAGGTCGATGCCGGTCTCTTTGCCGTAACCCAGCTTCTTTGCCCACTCCTGGAGAATGTTCTCCTTGGGTGTGTTCCGGTACTCGAACCAGGTGCCGAGGGCGACATTCCAGAAGTAGATGTTGCAGGAGTTCTCCAACGCGCCATGGATGTCGAGCCACCCCAAGTTGCGCGGGTTGTACCAGTCGTGCTTGACCTGCTGCGAGCCGTCTTCCAACTCGGAGAGCACCAGCGTGCCGTCGCAATGGATCAGGTCGCCGTCGACACCCTCGACATCAGTGGGGAAGGGCAGGTTTTCCTCGAGTTTGGCGGTGTAGGTGATCGCCTTGAAGGTCGACGCCGGCGGGTAGAGGCCGCTGACGGCGAGATTGTTGAAGACACGGGCCTCGTTGAGGTCATCGAATGTCGTCTCGTCGATCCCGGCGACGAACAATTGGGGATCGAAGTCGGGATATGACGCCAGGGCCAGCACGTCGAACGTGTCCACGTCGAGAACGACTGCCGCGGCGCGCTGGGTCTCGCTGAAGACATCCTCCCCCCGGTCCCGGGCGTCTTCCTTGACCGCGTTGGACAGTGCCACTCCCTCTCCGAGAGCCAACTCCACCCTCTCTTGCAAGTCCAGGTCGAGATTGAGGACGAGAGAGCTCCCGGGAACCGGGTCGACCGGGGGCCGCCAGTCGATCACCTCTCCCCGGCGCACCCGGTACTCGGCCAGACCACTGGTCCCCTGCAACAGCTCGTCGTAGACCCTCTCCACTCCGAGTTTCCCGATGCGGATGTTGGGATCCAGGTCGGGGCGCGCATCCAGGTCCGCGGGCTCGGGCAAGCCGAGGTGCCCAATGACGTGGGCCAGGGTCGGACCTGCCAGGTAGACCCGCTCCGGCACCTTGACCACCTCCACGCCGGGAAGCTCGTCGAGTGACTCGTTGATGGCGAACGCCGTCTCGTTGGAGATGGTTGCCACCTGGAATCGGCCGTTGATCCCGGCTTCCTCGTACATGGAGTCGAGCTCGACCGGGTCCATGCCAACCAACGACGCCAGGTTCTGTATCAGATCATCCTTTCTCTCGGGCTGGATGAACGTCCGGTCGACGACCACCGCGGGGACCATGCGGCTGGTAGCGAGAAGAGTGCCATCGCGGTCGTATATGTCACCGCGGGTGGCGTAAGAGGACCTTTCGATCCAGGTCGCCTCCTCGGCAGCCTGAGCGATCTGAGGGCCCTCCGCCACCTGCACAAACCAGAGCCGCAGCCCTATCACCGAGAACATGGTTATGAAGACCACACCGAGAGTCGTCAGTCGGAGCGCGAACTTCATAGGTACCTCAGAGCCGTCCTGTCCCGATCGATGAGACGAACAAAGGTCGGAGCCAAGAGACCGGCGACGGCGAGATTGGCCAACGGCACGAGGATCATACGGCTAATGGCCCCTTCTCCCAGGAGGCTGGCTTGACCGAAGAGCGTCCCGACCAGGAGCAGGAGCACGATGGCGACCAAGGTGAGCACCCCAGCCCAGATGGCGATAGTGAGCCTGCCGAGCTCGGCCCGCTCCCTGGTGCGGATCGCAATGAATGCGACCACCGTATACACCACGGCACGCAGCCCGAGCAGTGATGCTCCCAGCAGATCCAGGATCAGCCCCGAGATGAAGGCGATTCCGAGCACTGCCTCGGGGCGGACCCGGGTCAGTGCGAGCAGGATCCCGATCAGGACCACCAGATCCGGGGTCACGATTCGCAGTCTCTCGAAGAGGGTGGTTTGGATCACGACGGCGAGCAGCACCAACAGGCCGATGATCAGCGCGGTGCGGCCTCTCATCAACCATCTTCCTCGGGTGTGGTCGTGGTGGTGCTCTCATCGTCACCTACCGTCGTGGATGTGCTCTCCTCCCCCACGATCGTGTCATCGGTGGCAGCGGTCACCGGGTCCGGTGGCCAGGCGAGGATCACGACCAGGCGAAGCACTTCCGGATCGACGAAGGGCCGGACCGTGGTGCTCAGCGAGGTCGACTCTGGAGAGGCATCCTCGAGCACCTCGCCCACGGGCAGCCCCGCGGGGAACTTGATGCTCCCGGCAGAGGTAACGACCCGGTCCCCGGCCAGGAGCGGCTCTCTTGCGTCGAAGACATCGAGGACCATGGTCAGCGTCAGGTCGGAGCTGAACGCCTGTGAGGTCAGAGCCCCGGTCTGCGAGCCGGCTTGCACGGTGATCCCCTGCCGCTCGGCGGTGATCGGGACCACGGTGGCGCTCCCCGGGCTGGTACTGGTGACCGAGCCGACCACATATCCGTTGGTGTCGATGACCGGCTGCCCGACCACAACCCCGTCACGTGTGCCCTTGTCGATTATCAGCGCAGCATCGACCGCGCCGATGACATTGGCCAGCGTCCTGGCTACCTGGCTCCCGTCGTTGCCCAGATTGTAGAGCTGTTCCAAGAGCTCCAACCTGGCAGTTTGGTCCTGGACCGCGATCAGTGCGGCCTGGGCCTCGGCCAGCTCCCTCGAGAGATCCGCGTTCTGCTCCCGCAACGAGGCGACGTTTGAGAGGCTGTCGAGTGCGCTGGAGATCGGGTTGACCACATACGCCGCGATGCGTTGCATCGGGGAGACGATCGCCTGGGTGCCGGAGCGCAGAACCCGCACCACGCCGCCGCCCTCGAGACGGACGTCGAATGTCATGAGGAGCACGCCGATCACCAGAAGGGTGATCAATGTGGGCAGGGCTCGGTCGTTCCTCTTCGAGGTCAGCATCGTTCAAGACGGGCCGAGGCGGTCATGGCCGGGACGACGACACGAGCACGTTCTGCAACGTGTCGAATTCCTCCAGACACTTCCCCGAGACGAGCACCACCGAGTGCAGCGGCTTGGCCGCCGTGACGATGGGCATCCCCGTCTCATGAGCCAGACGATGGTCCAGCCCCACCAAGAGAGCTCCGCCTCCAGTGAGAACGATTCCCCGTTCGACCACATCCGCCGCCAGCTCGGGCGGGGTCTTGTCGAGAGTGAACTTGACCGCGTCCACGACCGCCTGTGTGGGCTCTTCGATCGCCTCCCTGATCTCAGGGCTCGAAAGGAGAATCGTTTTCGGCAGGCCCGACACCAGGTCACGACCCCGAACCTCGGCCGAAGGCTCGTCGGCGTAGGGCCATGCCGAGCCGACGGCGAGCTTGAGCTGCTCGGCCGTCCGCTCCCCGATCAGGACGTTGTACTCCTTTTTGACCCAATCGATGATTGCGGTGTCCAGCTCGTCTCCACCCACCCGGATCGACCGAGAGACCACGATCCCGCCCAAAGAGATGACCGCCACTTCGGTGGTGCCGCCGCCGATGTCGACGACCATCGAGCCGGTCGGCTCG
>JBOGEU010000808.1:0-3509 GCA_050741995.1 Acidimicrobiia bacterium
GTGGTTTCGGGAGCAAGTCCTTCACCCATATCGAGCCTCTGACCGTGGCGCTGGCCAAGTCCGTCGGGAGACCGGTCCGTCTCGAGCTCGACATAGCGGAGTCGATGACGATGAGTCGCCGTCACAACGCCATTGCCCGGGTTCGCTCGGGTGTCGACGACCGAGGCCAGATCGTTGCTTTCGACATCGATCTCTCCTACGACGGAGGCGCATACACATTGCTTGGCCCCTATGTGGTGGCCAAAGGCGCATTTCGGGGTCTGGGCGGCTACGAGTTTCGCAACTACCGGGCGACCTCCAAGCTCGTGTTCACCAACACCTCCCCTGCCGGATCGATGCGATCTGTGGGCGGTCCCCAGGCAGCCTTCGCCCTCGAGTCCCATCTCGACGAGATAGCGCGGGATCTCGGCATCGATCCTCTCGAGCTTCGCCGACGCCACGTGGCGAATCGGGGCTCGGAGTTCCGTCGCGGCCGAACCCCGATGGATGCCGACCTCCAACACGACCTCAAGCTGCTCGAGGCGATCCCGTGGGAGCGGGACGAGGAGGAGAGCGGCGGGCACACACTACGTGGGACCGGCGTGGCGATGGGTATTGCCGACCCGGGCGCGTCTCCTGTGTCCAGCGCCGTGGTTCGTCTCAACGCGGACGGCTCGTTGACGGTCAGCGTCGGGAGCACCGAGATCGGCCAGGGGGTGCGGACAGTTGTGTCCCAAATCGCAGCCGAGACCATGGGTGTTCCGTTCGACCACGTGGCTGTCACCTACACCGACACCGGATATGGCCCATACGACGCCTCCACCGGGGCGAGCCGGTCGTCCACGATGTCCGGCCTGGCGGTCCAACGGGCGGCCACGGCGATCCGTGACCGGGTGGTCAAGATGGCAGCGGAGACCTGGGGATGTGGCGAGGAGGCCATCGATATCTCCAATGGCATGGTACGGGGACCGGGTTCTACGGAGCCGCTCGGCTTCTTCGTCAGCCGGCACTTCGGGCAGATGGGCGGGAATTTCATCGGCGTCGGGGAGGTCACCGCGCACGAGTTCCCCACTACACCGGCGTTCTGGGAGGTGGCGGCGGCTGTGGCCGACGTGAGCGTCGACACCGAGACCGGTCAGGTCCGTGTCGAGGCCTACCGGTCGATGGCCGACGTCGGGAGGGCGGTGAACCCCCTGCTCATGGAGGGTCAGGAGGACGGCGCAGTCGTCCAGGGCATCGGGCACACCCTCTTCGAGGCACTCGAATGGGAAGACGGCATGCTGATGAACGACTCCATGCTCGAGTACCGGGTGCCTCGAATCGGGGACATACCCGGCTATATGCACGGGGAGCTCGCAGAGGCGGAGGACGGCCCCGGCCCCTTTGGGCTCAAGGGGGCGGGTGAGGGCGGGGTCATCCCGGTCGGAGGGGCCGTTGCCAACGCGGTCTTCGATGCGACCGGGGCCCGCATCCGTGAGTTGCCCCTGACGCCGGAACGAGTCTGGCGTGCCATTCGACAGACGCGAGCCGCACAGGATCCGGGGGGATAGTGAGCACCCTGGTCGTCCACCTCGTGCTCAACGGTCGCCCCGAATCGGTCGAGATACGGGCCAACTCCCTCATGCTCGACGTGATTCGCGACCAGTTCGGGTTGACCGGTGCGAAGCGCTCCTGCGATGCCCAGGTGTGCGGGGCCTGCACCGTTCTCAAGGACGGCCTCCCTGTGAGCGCCTGCACCGCGCTGGCTGCGGAGATGGATGGTGCCGAGATCCTCACCATCGAGGGCTTGGCCCCCGCCGACGGCGAGCTTCACCCGCTGCAGCGCTCCTTCGTGGAATCGGGCGGGTTGCAGTGCGGCTTCTGCACGCCCGGTTTTATCCTCACCGCGCACTCGTTGATCGAACGTGGAGTGATGGGCGAGCGAGAATTGGTCGAAGGTCTGGATGGAAATATCTGCCGTTGCACCGGGTACCGGAAGATCATCGAAGCCGTGATCACCGCTGCCGGTGAGGTCGCCGGTCGGCGTGACTGAAAGGGAGCCGTCGTGATGGAGAGCCTGCCCAAGAACTTCCGTGAGTTGGTGGGCTTCCTGGAGGAGCGCGGAGAGCTCGTCCGAGTGAAGCGAGAGGTGGATCCCGTCTTCGAGGTGTCGGGGGTGGCGAAGAAGCTCGACCCGGGCCCTGCGATTCTCTTCGAGAACATCAAGGGCTACGACATGCCAATGGTCATCGGGACCGACGGTGATCGTCGTCGGATCGCCGGCTCTCTCGGCGTCCCGACTCTGGAGCTCGCCGAGCACTATGCGAATGCGGTGGCCAACCCGATCCCCGCGGTGGTCGTCGACGAGGGCCCGGTCAAGGAGGTGATCCGGACCGAGGACATAGACGTGATACGGGAGATGCCGATCCTGACCCATTACGAGCTGGACGGCGGGCCGTATCTCACCACTGGAGTCGTGGTCGCCGAGGACCCCGAACGCGGAATCAGGAATCTCTCGTACCATCGGCTCCAGGTGACCGGCCCCGATGAGTTGCGGGGTCTCATCGTGCCCCGGCACCTCCGGGAGATGGTGAAGACCGCAGAGTCAGAGGACCGGCCGGTGCCGGTGGCGATCGTCCTCGGGCTCGACTCGGCAGAGCGGTTGGCTGCCGCCACATGGGGATCGGCGATCCCGCTCGGCTTCGACGAGCTGTCGATCGCCGGCGCCCTCAAGGGGCAACCCGAGGAGATCGTCATATGTGAGACGGTGCCGGTGCACGTTCCGGCCCATGCCGAGATCATCATCGAGGCCGAGATCCTCCCTCACGTGCGCAAGCCCGAGGGGCCTTTTGCCGAGTACACCGGGAACTACGGCCCGGTCGGCGACCGGGAGGTGTTCAAGGTCAAGGCGATCACGCGCCGGGCCGACCCGATCACGCAAGGGATGATCGCCTTCACCTCAGAGCATCACAATCTGCTCGGATTGCCGTTCGAGCCTGTGGTGCTCAGGACCCTGCGCGGTGTCCTGCCGTACACCCAGGCGGTCCACATCACCGCCGGCGGTTGCGGCAAGTTCCATTGCATAGTCCGTCTCGAGAAGAAGCACGAAGGCGATGGCAAGGATGCGATCATCGCCGCCCTGCATGCGGTTCGTGACATCAAGCAAGTCGTCGTCGTCGACGACGATGTGGACCTCTTCGACCCAAAGGACGTGGAGTGGGCGATCGCCACGCGATTTCGCGCAGACCAGGATCTGCTCGTGATCACCGGAGCCAAGGGAAACGAGCTCGACCCCTCGACCCAGGGCACCGCGATCACCTCCAAGATGGGAATGGACGCCACTAAGCCGCTTGGAGAGGAGGGCCGCTTTGAGAAGGTCCGGATACCCGGCATAGAGGACATCGATGTCGCCGAATACATCTCCTGAGCCTGATCCCGCCGCAAACGAGCCGGTTCCGCCATTGCCGATTCCCGAGGCTGTGAGGGACCTCTTCGAGACGACCGATCTCGAGGATCGCTTTGGCCTCGCCTACGAGCTGGTGACCGTGGAC
>JBOGEU010000809.1:0-4648 GCA_050741995.1 Acidimicrobiia bacterium
TGACCACGACCCTCAGCGCCTTGTCGAGATCGGCGGCGGCGTCGACATAGACGTGGCAGTTGCCGGCGCCGTCGATCACGGTCGGCACCGTGGCATCCGCCATGATCAGGTCGAGGAACTCGGTGCCCCAATCGGCCTCGGTGGCGGCCCCGATGTCGGGCACCAGCTGCCGGGAACGCTCATCGCCACGGAGCTCGACCCCCTCGGCGATCAGGGCCTTCGCTGCGTCGACGACGAACGGATCGGCGACCGACTCGTGGACCAGCAGTGTCTCGGCGGCGTTGCAGACCCCCGGGCGCTGAACCTTGGCATTGACCACGACCCTCAGCGCCTTGTCGAGATCGGCGGCGGCGTCGACATAGACGTGGCAGTTGCCGGCGCCGTCGATCACGGTCGGCACCGTGGCATCCGCCATGATCGTCTCGATCAGTCCCGGCCCTCCCCGGGGAACCAGGAGGTCGACCCACTCGGTTGCCTGCATCAGGGCCTTTGCTCCTTGACGAGAGGTGTCCTCGATCAGCTGCACACCGTCAGCAGGGAGCCCGCCTTCCTCCAGCGCCTGGCGCAGCACATGGCTGATTGCCATGTTGGAGCGCAGCGCGTAGGAAGATCCGCGCAAGATCACGGCATTGCCCGACCTGATGCACAGCCCGGCGGCATCGGCGGTGACGTTGGGCCGGGCCTCGTAGATCACGGCGACGACACCCAGCGGTACCCGCACCCGATGCAGCCTCACTCCGTTGTACAGGACCCAGCCCGCGGTCTGACGCCCTACCGGATCGGGGAGAGATGCCACATTGCGCAGTCCGGTGCCCATGCCGGCGATCCGGGCGTCGGTCAGCCGGAGCCGATCGATGAGGGCCCCGCTGATCCCCTCGGACATCGCCTGATCCAAGTCGGCGGTGTTTGCCTCCAGAAGCCGCGGCCCCGCCTCGATGATCGCCTCCGCCATTCGGAGCAGGGCCCGTTGCCGCAGCTCGCCGGTGGATTGCCGCAAGATGTGCGAGGCGGTCCTGGCCCGTGGTCCAACCTGGTCCATCATGACCTAAGCCTATCCCCGGCGTCGGGGGCGGCCAGCAAGACGAAGTCGTCACGGTGGATGACGACGCCTCCTACCTCTGAGCTGTGACGCCCTACCGCGCTTCTCATCTGATCTGCCGACATCGCAACCAGGCCCTTGCCGATGAGACTGCCCTCCGATCCGGCGACGTCGACCGCCGACTCGGCGACAAAGTCGCCCTCGACCGAGGTGATGCCCACCGCCAGCAGCGACTTGCCACCGTCCAGGAGGGCGCGGGTTGCCCCGGGGTCGACGTTCACCCTCCCCTCCGCCGGCTGGCCGAATGCGATCCAGAGCTTGCGAGCCGGGAGCTTGCCATGATGCGGGGTGACCCAAGTGCCCACGTCCTCCCCGGCCACGGCGCGGGCGACGACATCGGGCTCCCGGGCGGCGGCGATGACCGTCGGGATCCCCGACCAGGCGGCCATGCGGGCCGCGGCCACCTTGGTGGCGGGCCCCCCGGAGCCGAACGGGCCCGAGGCCCCGATCGCGACCTGATCCAAGGCGATGTCCGTCGAGTGCACCGCCGAGAGCAACTCCGCATCCTCCACGGTGCGCGGGTCGCCGGTGTAGATGCCCCCGGTGTCGGTGAGGATGACGAGGAGCCCGGCCGAGACGAGGTGGGACACGATCGCCGCCAGCCTGTCGTTGTCCCCCAGGCGCCGCTCGCCGACCACGACGGTGTCGTTCTCGTTGACGATCGGGACCACGCGAAGCGAGAGCATCCGCTCCAGGGCGTCACGGGCATGGAGATACTGCACCCTGCTGGCGAAGAGGTCCTTGGTGAGGAGCACCTGACCGACCACCAAACCTCGCTGTTTGAACAATGCTGCGTACCGCTCCATCAGCAACCCCTGTCCCACCGCGGCCGCCGCCTGCAGGCCGGGCACGTCCTTGGGCCGGCGGCCGAGCCGCAGTGCCGGCAGCCCGGCGGCAACCGACCCCGACGACACCAGGAGCGCCGGATGACCGGCATCCCACAATCCGGCCACATGGTCCACGGTCCGATGCAGCGACTCCGGGTCGAGACCGCCCGACTCGAGCACGAGGCTCGAAGACCCTGCCTTGACCACGACGGGCAAGCCGGGGGCGATGCGGTGTCTCCCGCCTTCGGGGCCCATCTCCGAATCGATCCCTCAGGTCGACACGGACGAGTCGAGGATCAGCCGGGCCCGGGCAACATCGTCGGTCATTTGCTCCACCAAGTCATCGATATCGTCGAATTCAAGCTCGGGTCGCAGCTTCTCCACGAATTCGACAGTGAGCTCCCGGCCATAGAGATCGCCGTCGAAGTCGAGCACGTAGGCCTCGATGAGGAGCTCAGAGGCACCGAACGTGGGGCGCACTCCGACGTTGACCGCCGACGGACGATCTTGGTGCCCGATTTCGACAAAAGCGGCATATACCCCGTTGCCGGGGATGACCTTCCCCGGCGGGGGCCTCAGATTGGCAGTCGGGAATCCGAGCAACCTCCCCCGCTTGTCCCCGTCGACGACGTCGTTCGACAGCCGGAATCGGGTGCCGAGGAGGGCGGCCGCCCCCGAGACGTCACCGGCTTCGATCAGCCGCCTTATCCGCGTCGACGACACCACCCCGGCCGATTCGACGAGATCCACGACCAGCACCTCGAAACCGTGCCGCTCACCCGCCTTCCTCAGATAAGCGACGTCGCCCGCTCGATCACGCCCGAAGTGGAAATCGGCGCCGACGACGAGACTGCGGACACCGAGTTTGGCCAGCAGGACCTCGGACACGAACCGCTCGGGCGGATAGCGGCGAACTTCGGCAAGATCGAGGACTCCGACGGTGTCGACGCCGGCTTGCTCCAACAGGGCCAGCCTCTCGTCGATCGTTGTGATCAACCTGGGCTCGAACCCAGGGGAGAGCACCACGGCCGGGTGGGGGTCGAAGGTGAGCACCGTGGAGGGGAGGAGCAGAGATGTGAGCTTGCCCAGGACCGATCGGTGACCGATGTGGACCCCGTCGAACACCCCGATGGTCACCGCGTTTGGGGGCCGTTGCGGCGCCCATCCCGCTACCGGCCCGTCGAGGACCTTCACGAGGCGAGCACCACCTCGGGTATGGCCTGGTCCCCCTCCCGCCGGTACACCGCGATCAGCTCGCCCGAGAGGTCGAGGACGCGGATCGCCGAGCACTCGGGGGCGTCGAGCATCTCGCCGCCGACGAATCTGATCCCATGGCCCACCCCGCGTGCGGTCTCATCACCCACGGTGACCGCCGGCAGGTCGCCGAGGGCTTCCGCCGGGTTGAGAAAATGGGATTCCCAATCCTCCAGGCGGTCGACGGGGAGACCGTGGGTCTCCACGCCGAGCATCCCGGTCCTGGTCCGGCGCAGAGCTGTGATATGCGCGGCACCGCCGAGAGCGGCGGCCAGGTCGTCGGCCAACGAGCGAATGTAGGTCCCCTTCCCACAGACGACCCGGAACTCGACCTCGGGGTATGGCCCGGAGCCGACGGCGCCGATCTCCAGCTCGTGGATCTCGACCGGGCGCGCTTCTCTCTCTATGACCTCCCCCTGGCGGGCCAGCTCGTAGAGGCGGCGCCCCTTGTGCTTGAGGGCGGAGACCATCGGTGGCACCTGATGGATGGTGCCCACGAACCGCTCCGCGACCGCGGACAGCTCATCTTCTGTGAACTCCATCGGCTCCCTGCTCAACACCGCGCCTCCGGCGTCGAGAGTGTCGGTGGCTACGCCGAACTGGGCGCTGGCCAGGTACTCCTTGGGCTGGTCCTGGATGAACCGGATCAATCGGGTGACCGGGCCCACCGCCACCACGACAACACCGGTGGCGAGAGGATCGAGTGTGCCGGCATGGCCGACCTTCTTGATCCCGGTCGCTCGCCGCACCTTCCCCACCACGGAGTTGGATGTCATGCCCGAGGGCTTGTCGACGACGAGGAAGCCTTTGGTCATCGGTGGGCCCCGACCCTCTTCCTCACCTCGTCGATGGCTTGCTCCGGCGGGCCATCGTATGTGAAACCCGAGGCGAGGCGATGGCCGCCTCCCCCCATCTCGGCGGCGAGGGCGCCGACATCGGTCTTGCCCCTCGATCGCAGGCTCAGCTTGACCCGCTGGTCGGCGTGGACCTTGGCCAGCACCGCCACATCGGCCTCCTTTGCCAGGCGGATGGTGTTGATCAGGTTGTCGATGTCGCCCCAGTCGACTCCCGCTTCGTCCAGGTCGGATTCGGTGATCACGGTCGACACGAGGCTCAGATCCTCGTCCAGGACCGCTCTCGACAGGGCAACACCCGCCGCCTTCAGATATCCGAACGGTGCTTCCTCGTACACGTTCTGGCTTATCTCCTCGGGGTTGGCACCCGCCGCAACCAGGTCGGCCGCCAGTCTCAGGGTGGAAGGCGTCGTATTGGCGTACTGGAAGCGGCCGGTGTCCGTGACCAGCGCAGTGTGCAGACAGGTGGCGATCTCGGGCGTGATCGGCCACTCCAGCACCCGGAGCAGCTCGGCCACCAGCACACTGGTCGCCGCCGCCTCGGGGTCGATGAGGGCGATGTGCCCGAAGCCCTCGTTGGTGACGTGGTGATCGATCACCACCAGGACCTCGGC
>JBOGEU010000810.1:0-3761 GCA_050741995.1 Acidimicrobiia bacterium
CGCCCCGCATTCGAGAACGCGATAACCACGGTGATGGCTCTCGGCGGCTCGACCAACGCCGTTCTCCATCTGCTGGCGATCGCTCACGAGGCCGGTGTCGAGCTCGAGCTGGAGGACTTCGACCGGATCTCGCGTCGCACACCGCACCTGGGCGACCTCAAGCCCTTTGGCAGGTACCACATGGTCGACTTGGACCGGGTGGGGGGTGTCCCCATGGTGCTCAGGGCCTTGTTAGATGAAGGGCTGATCGATGGCGACGTCCTGACCGTCACCGGGCGGACGATGGCCGAGAACCTGGCCGGGGTGACCTTCGACACCGGGCAGGACGTCATCGCCCCGCCCTCCTCGCCGATCGCCCCCGAGGGCGGGATCGCCGTCCTCCGAGGGAACCTGGCTCCGGGCGGCGCCGTGGTCAAGGTGGCCGGGATCGAGCTCGACGTCTTCGAAGGCCCGGCCCGGGTCTTCGACGGTGAGCAGGGAGCGCTCGAGGCGCTGTTCAACCACCAGATCGCCCATGGCGACGTCGTGGTCATCCGCACCGAAGGCCCCAAGGGCGGCCCCGGGATGAGGGAGATGCTGCAGATCACGGCGGCGATCAAGGGGGCCGGTCTCGGAAAGGACGTGCTCCTCATCACCGATGGGCGCTTCTCCGGGGGAACCACCGGTCTGTGCATCGGCCACGTCGCCCCCGAATCGCAGGTCGGGGGGCCCATGGGCCTGGTCGAGGAGGGAGACCGGGTCCGGGTCGATCTGCCGGCCCGGCGTCTCGACGTCATGGTCGACGACTCGGTACTCGCCGAGCGAGCCAAGACCTGGGCCCCGATCCCCGCCCGTTATGAGACCGGCGCCCTCGCCAAGTACGCCCGTCTCGTCGGCTCCGCCGAGACCGGGGCCGTCACCGGCTGAACCTCCACACCTTTCCAGGGCCGGGCCGGGCCCGACCTTGCGACCCATGTCGGTCTTGGCGGAGCGGGCCGTTGATATCCTCGTCGACGGTGAAGGAGGCCGGATGGCGACCTGGGCGGAATTCGAAAACGAGGCACCTGAGCTGGCAGCGCAGGGCCGTGAGATTCTCTATCGCCACGGAGACGGCGAAGCGTTGATCGCCACCGTTCGCGGCGACAGCCTGCCCCGAGTCCACCCGATAAATGTCGGGATCACCGACAGCCATCTGTGGGCTTTCATCATGGATGGATCACCCAAGGGCCGAGATCTCGGGTCGGACGGTCGTTATGCCCTCCATGCCCACGTGGATCCCGGTGCGCCGAGCGAGTTCGGGGTGCGGGGTCGAGCCGTCCGGGTGGACTCCGAAGAAGTTCGGTCTCATGTGGCGGCCGGGTGGTATTTCGACGTGGATGACGGGTATCTGCTCTTCGACCTTTCCCTCGAGTCGGCGCTGCTCGGTCTGCGTGGTCCCGACGAGTGGCCGCCTCGATATCGAGCCTGGACCGCTTCGGCCTAGCGCTCTAGCGGAAGCGGCCCGGCGAGGTCATCGCCGGGTTGACCCCGGCCTCGGCCAGATCCCGGGTCGGGGGCATGCCCACGACCTGGACGGCGAGGAGGGCGCCGTAGGCGGGAGAGGTCTGGATCCCGGTCCCTCCCTGGCCGACGAGCCAGAAGAACCCGGGGGCGGTCGGCTCCTCGCCGATGACCATGTCCCGATCCGGGGCGAAAGTGCGCAGACCGGCCCACTGCGAGTTGACGGTGCGGATGTCGAGAGTCGTCGCCTGGTTGATCCGCTCGATGGCCAGCGCCACATCCTCCATCTCGGGCCGGGCGTCGACCGGTGGCGACGGCCGCTCCTCGGCCAGCGAGCAGAGAAGCTGCGACCCGTCGGGCCTGAAGTAGAAGCGATGGTCGACATCGACGACGATCGGCCATCTGGAGAAAGCCTGATCGCCGGGGACCATGAAGGCGGTACGCCGCATCGGCTGGAGCCCGACCGGCTCGATCCCCGCCATCCCGGCGACGACGTCGCCCCAGGCCCCGGCGGCGTTGACCACGACGTCGCTCTCGATCTCACCGGTTGCCGTCACCACTCTCCATCCCCGATCGAGCCTGGCCACCCCTGTCACCGGCGACGAAAGCCGGATCTCGGCTCCGTGACGACGGGCGATGCGGACGAATGCCTGGTGCAGCCCGGCAACGTCGATGTCACGGGCACTCGGCTCGTAGAGGCCACCTGCGATGCGATCGGGTCGCAACCTCGGCACCACGGCCAGGACCTCTTCTGCATCGACGAGTCTGGAGCCGGCACCGGAGGCGATGCCTTCGGCGGCGATCTGCTCCAGGTGATCGATCTGCGACCCGTCGGCGATCCACAGGGCGCCACGATCGCTTAGAAGCGGAGCGTCGACCGACCCCTGGGGAGGGCCCTCGAGGAATCTCCGGCTGGCGTGGGCCAGCGGGCGCGCTCCCTCGCCCCCGTAGTTGACGACGAATATCGCCGCCGATCGCCCCGTGGTGTGAAAGGCCAGCGATGGCTCCATCTCGAGCAGGGTCACCGAGCCGTGTGGGGCCAGATGGGCGGCGGCCGAGACTCCGGCGATTCCGCCGCCGATCACGATGAAATCGGTCAAAGGGTGACCACCACACGTCCGATCACACGGCGCCCCGCCACCCACCTGAGAGCTTCCGCCGCCTGCTCCAGCGGGTAGGTCTTCTGGACCACGGGTCGCAAGGAGCCATCCGCGACCCAATCCATGATCAGCTGATTGTTGGCGGCGCTCTTCTCCGGCTCCTCGACATTGAACCGCCCCCAGAAGACCCCGACCACCGAATTGCCCTTGACCAGATTGAGATTGAGCGGGATCTTCGGGATGTGGCCCGAGGCGAAGCCGACCACGAGCAACCGCCCGTTCCACTTGGTGGAGCGAAGCGCCAGCTCCGTGGCGTCACCTCCGACCGGGTCGTAGACCACATCGACCCCGTCACCTGAGGTTGCGCCGGCGATGCCCTCACGCAGCGGTGTCCGGTCGTAACGCACCACATGGTCGGCCCCGGCGTCGAGAACCGCCGTCTCCTTGGCCTCGGACGACACGGCGGCGATCACCCGTGCCCCCAGTTTCTTCCCGATCTGGATCGCTGCCATCCCCACCCCACCCGCGGCCCCGAGGACGAGGAGGGTCTCGCCGTCGACGAGCCCCGCCCTGTCGACGAGAGCGTGGTACGACGTCCCATAGGCAACCGGGATCGAGGCCCCCACCTCGAAGCCGACCTGGTCGGGCAGCTTCACGACGGAGCCCGGATAGGCGACGGTACGCTCGGCCATCGCCCCGTGGCCGACGAACCCGCAGACTCGATCGCCCGGAGCGAGCCCGTAGAGCCCGTCCGCCGAGTCGATGACACCGGCGAACTCGAGTCCGGGCACAAAGGGCAGCTCAGGCTTGGTCTGGTACCGGCCGGCGACCAACAGGGTGTCGGCGAAGTTCACCGCCGCCGCTCTCACCTCGACCATGACGGTCCCCGGAAGCGGTTCCGGGTCGGGGAAATCACCCACCCTGAGGGCGTCGATTCCCTCATACCGGTCACAGATCACGGCTCGCATCCCGGCAGCCTACGAACACCAGCCGCCAGGCTCTGACACAATCGGGGTGTGCCGATAGAGCCGAATCCGTCCAGGTTCGATTTACCCGACCCGAGTACAGCCGATGGCGACGTGGTGGCCGTGGGCGGCGACCTCGAACCGGGAACACTTCTCCAGGCCTATCGCCAGGGGATGTTCCCGATGTACCTGGAGGACGGCCATCTTGGCTGGTGGT
>JBOGEU010000811.1:0-2221 GCA_050741995.1 Acidimicrobiia bacterium
GGGGGAGAACTGACGGCATTCGTGGCCAACTTCGTCGACATCACTGACGTTGGTGCCATCGATCCCGGGGGCTTCGCACCCAATGCGAGGAGCAGTTACGAGGAGGGTTTCCAAACACGGGGTCTTAAGATCGTTGATGAAGGCCGGGTCCGCCAGGATGTCATCGACACCATCCTGAACATGGTCCGGGACCCTGAGATGGTGGAGCTCGACCTGCGCTCCCAGCTGGCCGCAAACCATGTTGCGAAGGAGAGGCTCTACAACCTCTACTCCGACTTCGGGCAGGACACGGTCGCCAACGTGAGCGACGGCTTGATCGATGAGGCTAGCCGTCTGATTCGCGCCCGTCTCAAGTCCTTGCCCTCTGGCATTTGGAGGAGTCGCGCCTATGTAGACGCCGGGGACCACCTGGCGACGGTGGAGCTCGAGGTGCGCAAGGATGGAGACCAACTCCATTACGACTTCACCGGATCCAGCGCACAGCTCCCCATCTCGGTGAACGCCAGTTATTGGGGCGCCTGGGGAGGAGTCTGCGCATCGGTGTTCCCTCTGCTCGCGTGGGACCTGCCCTGGAACGAAGGAGTGGTTGCTCCGATCACGATGACGGCGCCGAAAGGCTCGGTGGTCAATTGTGAGAGGCCGAGCCCGGTTTCTGTGGCTACCGTCGGCATGGTCGAGGTGATCAGCAACCTCTCGGTCATGTCCTTGTCCCGCATCATGGGCGCCAGCGAGGAATGGGCGCAGCGGAGCACCGCGATCTGGCACGGCAGTCATGCCGCCGTTCGTATCTTCGGCGAGGACTCGGGCGGCCGATCCTTCGTGGCCGCTCTGACGGATGCCTTCTGTGGAGCCGGGGGCGCGACCTCCAAGGCCGATGGTGTGGATCTGGGAGGCGAGATCCCGAATGTGGTCTCCCGATGGGCGAATGTGGAGACACATGAGTTGACCACTCCGATCTTGTACCTCTACCGGCGCGCTCTGGCCGATTCAGGTGGAGCGGGACGGTATCGGGGCGGGATGGGCCATGAATTCGCCTTCAAGCCGCACGGCACGGCCTCGGGGTCGGTCGGTGTGACCGTCTTTGGCAAGGGGGTCGAGCTTCCTCAGAGCTATTCGATAGCGGGCGGGTCGCCCGGGTCCACCCTGACATATCTGACCTTGCGTTCGGGCGACGCGGCAGCCGGCCATCCGGTCTCGGAGGAGATTTCCTGGGGCTCGATCGAACTCGGTCCGGAGGACGTCCAGCACATCGAGTGCATGGGCGGCGGCGGATACGGCGATCCGTTGAACCGTCCTGTCGAAGAGGTCGTTTCCGACGTGGCTTCGGGATCGGTGACTCCGATGTCGGCTTATGACGACTACGGGGTGGTCATCGACGACGCAGGCGCCGTCGCCCAGGAAGCAACACGTTCTCTGCGGATGGTCATGCGTTCCGAGCGGGTCGGGCACGAGATCACCCGGGAGGTTCGAGAGGTCCCCCCGAGCGCAAAGCCCTTGAGCACCTGTCTCCAGATGACTGACGACGGTGAGACCCAATGCACATCGTGTGGCGAGTTGATCGCCCCACGAGGTGGGCAATGGAAGGATCATGCCATCACTCGCTTCACCCTCCTGGAGAGCTCGTCTCGTCGGCGAGCACTCGGTCTCAGGGCCTATTACTGCCCTGGTTGCGCAACTTCTTTGGAAGTGGAGGTTGCCGGCAATGACGACGGACACCTGTACGACGAGATCACGGCATGGCCGGGTCAGGGCTCGCGGTAGGGGCTCGATCATGCAGGTGATTGCTGTTGACATCGGGGGGACGTGCACAGATTGCGTTGTGCTTGGCGAGGAGGGCGATCTCACCCTCTCCAAGTGCTTCTCGACACCGCCGAACTTCTGGCAAGGGATCGAGGACGTCCTGAGACGGGCGGCCGAGTCGATGGGGACGTCGCTCGAGTCGATGCTCGCCGCCACGGATCTGTTCCTTCACAGCACCTCTGTGGCCGAGAACGCGCTGGTCGATGGCACATTCGCCAAAGCCGGGCTGATCACCAACACCGGCTTCGAGGGGACTCTGGCCGCTATGCGCGGAGCCTACGGTCGGTGGGCAGGACTCGGCGACGACGAGAAGAGGAATCCGCTCGAGACCAGGAAGCCCGAGCCTCTGGTGGGACACAGCCTCGTGGCCGGCGTCTCGGAACGCACCGACTCCCGTGGAAACCGTCTCGCAGATCTGGAC
>JBOGEU010000812.1:0-6084 GCA_050741995.1 Acidimicrobiia bacterium
ACCCTGCGGTGACTCCCGTGATTCTCGACCTGTTGGCCGAGCGCGGGATCGAGGCCACCTTCTTCATCCTGTCCGAACGTGCCGAGGCCCACCCCGAGCTGGCGAGACGGGTGGCGGCCGAAGGTCACGAGGTGGCGTTGCACGGGGCGAATCACGACAACCTGACCACGCTCGGCATGCGTCAGGTGTTCGACCGGGTGACCGGGGGTCGGCGACGCTTGAGTCGGGTGGTGGGGGCACCGGTGCGCCTGTTCCGGCCCCCGTACGGGGCGCAGAGCCTTCGGACGTTCGCCCTGACCCGACTCTCGGGGATGAAAGTGGTGGTCTGGTCGGCGGATCCCAACGATTGGGACGAGATCGACTCCGAGGAGATCGTGGAGCGCACCCTTCGCCAGGTCGAGCCGGGCGGCATCATCCTGCTCCATGACGGTTGGACCCCGAATCCGGGCCGCCACGGCGCCGGTCCCAGCGGAGACAAGCCATACATCGTGAAGCTCATCCTGGATGGTCTCGACGGCGCCGGGCTGCGATGCACCACTGTCTCCGGGTTGTTGGCGTCGAATCCGGCGCGAAGACGGGTCTGGTTCGAGACCGGTTAGCGCCCTGACCACTAACCCGGGCTGACCGTCCGGCCCATCCGTCCCGTCCACCCGTCGCGGATCGCCTTCCAATTCAACGCGAGGTTGGCCCAGGCCAGCCGGGGGCTGGACAGAAGGTTGGCCAGGGGCTTGAGGATCCCTCTGAGGAGGGCAACTCGAAGCGCAGCGCCGCCGGCGTGATGTTTGCGGAGCAGGTAGATGGTGTTGCGCAGGCTGTAGTAGCGACGCCAGGACGGTTCGGTCACCCGCACCCTGGTGGCCGAGGACCGCGTCACCGAGACCTCCTCGGCGGGGAGAAGGCCTGCGTCCCGTTTGACGGACTTGCGCCGGGCCCATTGCTCGCCATCGGCGAAGAGGGGGTGGCCGCCACTCGAGAGGCGCATGCCGTACTCGAGCTCTTCGAAACCGAAGAACAACTCGGGCAGGAAGACGCCGACCTGGCGGATCGCCCCCACCCGGTAGGCGGGAAGGCCGCCGCCGGTGATGTGATCGACCGGCACCACGCCATGAATCTCGTCGTCCCCGATCCTGACCACCCGTCCCGAGCGAAAGTCGAAGCGGCCGCCGCTGATGCCCACCCCACCGACCATCGGATCCTCCCCGGTCATGCGGATCGCAAACCGGGCTGCGGAGGCCACGGCATCGTCGAAGAAAGGCGGGTCGTCGTCGTCGAACAGAAAGATCCAGTCATCGTCGCCCGCCGACTCCAGGATCTGGGTCATCCCCAGCGCGTACCCCCCGGCCGGCCCCAGGTTGTCGCCGGCATCGATGTAGTGGGCGTCGTGTCGTTCGACCGCCCTTCTGGTCTCGGGCTCACTCCCATTGTCGATGACGAGGAGCCGGTCGAGCCGGCGGGATTGAGCCTGAAGCCGGTCGAGGGTGACTGCCAGTTGGCCCGGTCGGCGATAGGTGACGAGGACACCGAAGAAATGAGGATCGTCGTGCCCTTCCATCCGGGGGCGAGACTAGAGCACCGACCCTGGAGCAAGGTCGGGGGATTCCCCGGTTCGACCGCCGGTGATCGACAGTCGAGTTCAGTCACCGACCACCACCGTCGATAGTGAGGTACGCAGGGAGGCGACGGTAACCTCGCTGCCACCGCCGGCCCGCAGGGGATCCCGAGAGAACTAGGCCATGTCTGATCCCATCGTCATCATCGATCACCTGCGCAAGGTGTATGAGCCCTACTCGCGCGGGATGAGGTTGCTGCTGCGCACCTCGGTCAAAGACCCGGTGGTGGCCATCGACGACATCAGCCTCGAGGTCAACTCGGGCGACCTCCTGGCGGTGCTCGGGCCCAACGGCGCCGGCAAATCCACCCTGTTCCGGGTGCTGACCGGGCTCACCACGCCCAGTGGCGGGCGGGCTTCGATCCTCGGACACGACACGACCAAGGACTCCCTAGCGGTCAGACGCCTCGTCGGGTTCATGCCCGCAGAGAACCGGACTCTCATGCTCCGGCACACCTGTCGTGAGAATCTGGCCTTCCACGGGCGTCTCCAGGGCATGTCCAAGCATCATCTGGCCGACCGGATCGACGAGACGCTGGACAAGGTGGGGCTGTTCCATGCCCGCGATCGGGTCGGCTTCGCCCTTTCCTCGGGGATGCTGGCCCGCCTGATGCTGGCCAGGGCCATCCTCCACGAGCCTGCAGTGCTGATTCTCGACGAGCCCACCGGAGCCGTCGACCCCATCGGCTCGTTCGAGTTGCTGGGGTTGGTGCAGGAGATCGCCAAGAGCCAGGAGATCGCGGTCCTGATCAGCTCCCACCGTCTCGACGAGGTCGAGTTGCTCAACGACAAGGTGGTCCTGCTCGACAAGGGTCACGTGGTGTACTCGGGTGCCCTCGACGCGATGCTGGCGCAGTCGAGGAAGCCGGTGATCGAGATCCAATTCGACGGGGAGGAGTCGGCGGCGACCGGGATCCTGACCCTCGAAGACGTGGAAGGAATCGAGGGTTTCGAGCTCGACGAGTCGCTGTTGGTGCTGACGACCGATCTCCCGATGATCCGGATCATCGAGGAGCTGAGTGGGCAGATGGATCGGATCACGTCGATCGGACAGATCCAGCCCCGGCTTCGTGACGTTCTCCGTCACATGCTGCGTGTCGTTCCCGGGGAGGGAGAGCCATGAGCACGGAGATGAGCGTCTCCAAGCGTCTGCGACGCAGTGCCCAGATCGGGAGTGCCTTCTTCCACATCGGCATCCGCGACTCGCTCAACTACCCGCTCGCGTTGGTGATGGAGGGCCTGTCGACCTTTGTCCCGATTGTCACCTTCAAGTTCGTGGCCGACATGGTCAGCGACAACGGGGCGGAGGTCGGTTTCGACTACTACTCGTTCGTTGTGCTGGGGGTGGCGACCATGAGCGTCCTCGGAGTCACCCTGAACTCGTTCGGTGGCACCATGCTCAACTTCGTCACCCAGGGGCAGCTGGAGATGTTCCTGGTCGAGCCGATGCCTTGGAGGGCACTGCCTTTCGCATTGGTCCCCTGGCCGACCTTCCGGGTGTTCGTCACCTCGTCGCTGATGGTCCTGCTCTCGATTCCGCTCGGCGCCGAGTACACGCTGTCGGGAGCGCCGACCGCGGTGTTGATCGTGTTCATGGGATTTGCCTCGACGCTGGCAATCGGGATTCTCGGGGCGAGCGTCAAGGTCCTGTCGAAACGGACCGACCCGATACTCCAGCTGTACACGATCGCCGCCTCGGTCCTCTCCGGAGCCTTCTTCCCGGTCGAGTTGCTCCCCGGCTGGCTGCGGGCCTTCTCCTGGGTGATACCGCACACATATGTGATGCAGGCGCTGCGCCGGGCGCTGATGCCACAGGGCGAGGTGCTCCCCGGGCCGACCGCCGGGCAGGCGATCCTGGCCCTGGCGGTGTTCTCCCTGATCATGTACCCCATCGCCCTCTCCGTGTTCGGCCGGGCATTGGAGTACGGGCGCAAGATCGGCGCCCTCAGCGGCTACTAGTTGCTCACTAGCGGAGCAGGAAGCCCTCGCCCAGGGGGTCTCCGGGGCCGATCCACAGCTCGCTGCGGCCGGTGATGTGCGCCGTTCCTGCCACCTCGGGGATCACCGCCTGGAGACGGCCGATCTCCGTGGTCTCCACCACCCGCCCGGTGAAGGTGCTGCCCACGATGCTCTCCACGGTGATGCTCTCGCCGATGTCCACCTCGCCCCGGGCGTGGTGGATGGCGAGCCGGCCACTGACACCGGTGCCGGTGGGGGAGCGGTCGACCTCCCCTTCGGCAAAGACACAGACGTTGCGTGAGTGGTGCTCAGGGCTCTCGGCAGGCCCGATGAAGATCACCCCGTAGAGAAGGTCGAGCTCGGGCTCGGTGGGATGCGGGATGGGCCGCGACCTCATGACCGCCTCTTTGATCGCCCGCCCGGTCTCGATGAGTCGGGTCGTCGCCTCGGGGACCAGGGACAACCCGAGATCGGGTGCCTGGACGTAGGCGTAGAAGGCCCCGCCAAAGGCAAGGTCGTAGCTGACGCGCCCGATCCCGGGGATGTCGATCGTCTGGTCCAGGTCGAGGGCGAACGACGGCACGTTGCGGAACCTGACCTCTCCGACCACACCGTCGAGAACGGTGGCCGTCGCCTCCACCTGGCCGGCCGGGGTGTCGATCCTGATCACCGTCTCCGGCTCGGCGGCGGGCAGGATCCCGGTGTCGAGCGTCACTTTGGTCAAGGCGATGATGCCGTGCCCGCACATCGTCGAGAACCCCTCGTTGTGGACGAAGAGCACGGAGAGGTCGCTCGTAGCGTCGACCGGGAGCCCGATGATCCCCCCGTACATGTCGGCATGGCCTCGAGGCTCCCACATCAGCGCCCGGCGCAGGTCGTCGAGGTTCTCTCCGGCGAACCTGCGACGTTCGATCATCGTGTCGCCCTGGATCTCCGGCGCCCCGTCGATCACCACCCGGAACGGCTCGCCACCGGTGTGGGATTCGATCACCACCACCCGCCGCCACTCCGGCGGCGGTCTCCAGCTCAGCGGTCGGCCCAGGTCCAAGGTCAGGGAAGGATAAGCCGCCCCCCTCGCCCGCTTTGCCCTGGCGCGATTTTGTGATCGTGGGCCAGGGGTGGTTTCTGTCCCAGGGGTATTGTAGGTTTGCGAACAGATGTTCGATTTGCAGAATGCCCTCCCGGAAATGGTTCACCTATCTGATGCAGCGCCGCCGGATCTGGTGGCGGCCGAGGATCTGGTCGATGAGCTGTCATCGCTGTTCGTCGCTCGCGACCGTCAGGATGCCCGGATCGTCCGACTGATCAGGGAGGCGGGCGAGACCGGCGCCTTCCGCCGGGACGGTTATTCCTCGCTGTCGGCGATGTTGCGGCATCGGATGTCGGTTCATCCCGGCGAGGCGCTGCGACTCGTCACCCGGGCCAACGGGTTGGCCGCCACTCCTCTGGTCGCCGGTGCCTATGAGCAGGGCCGGCTCTCCGGAAGCCAGGTCGATGTCCTCTTGGAAGCCGCGTTCACCGCCTCGGAGCCGTTCGCCTCCAGCGAAGCCGAACTGGTCGAGATGGCGATAGCAACTCCCCTGATCCGGGAGCTGAGAAAGCGACTCGACTATTGGCTCGACGCGGTGGCCGCCGACGATCTCACCGCGGGCCGGAATCTGGTACGCGAGCTCCGTGCCCTCAACGTCCGTCGGGACGGGGAGATGATCAGGGTGAGCGGCTGGTTCGACATCGAATCCGGTGAGCATCTCAGAGCGACGCTCGAACCGGGACCCCCCGGCGAAGGAGACGACCGGTCCACCCCGGCCCGGCGGGCGGACCAGTTGCTCGACATCCTCAACGGGGGCAGCGGCCGCCCCGATATCCTGGTCCACGTCTCCGCCGAAGCGCTCACCGGTCGCACCCCCGGTATCAGCGAGACGAGAGAAGAGACGAGTTCCGTGGTTGAGCCGGTGCGGATCTCAGAAACCGGTCACGGCACATTCCTCACCGGCGACGAGATCAAGAGGCTGTCCTGTGACGCCAACCTGACCCGTGTCATATTCGACACGGCGTCCCAACCCTTGGACGTGGGAAGAACCCGTCGGCTGATCACACGTGCCATCCGAGCAGCAGTCTGCGCACGTGACATGGGCTGTGTCTTCCCCAACTGCGACCGGCCCTCGCACTGGTGCGACGCCCACCACATCCATCACTGGGTCGACGGCGGCGAAACCAGCATCGACAATCTCGTCCTCTTGTGCCGTTACCACCACGTCCTCGTCCACGAGGGAGGATGGACGCTCACCGGTACGCCCGGTGACCTCGTCTTCCTCCGCCCGGACGGCACCAGGCTCGACAACCGGCCCCCACCACGACACCGAACAATCCCTCCCCCTCGCCGGGTCCCACCGCCACCACTCGAGGTCGACTGGTTCACCCTCACGAAAGAACTTTCGGCGTCCAAACTCCTGCACGGGCCCTAACCCGCGAGGTCGACCGGGTTTGCCGTTGTCCCCCCTTCCGAAGGGGGGACC
>JBOGEU010000813.1:0-5346 GCA_050741995.1 Acidimicrobiia bacterium
TGAACGAGGAGGGTGTCGACCAGGTCGGCGCTGCCGTACACGAGTAGGTCGCCTCCCGGTCGTTCCTTCAGTTCGCGGATCTTTGCCACGACGTCGCCCGAGATGACTGTCGTGTTGTTCCAGTCGGCCCGGGTCAGGCTGTTGGACACGACGTACTTGGGGATCTCGTTCATACGTTTCGTCAACTCATCGTCGCCGGAGGCGGCCGGCCAGAAAGCGGCCCAGATCTGATAGGTCTTCCGGCCGAGGAGGAATGCGTCAGCGCTGAATACGAGGTGAAGGTTGTACGACTCGTCGTCGTCATCTTGGACCCGCAATGCCCAAGCGTTCTTGCCATCTCGATGCTCGTCGAGGCCAGGGCCCTCCATGACCCCATCAACCGTGACGAATGCAGTGACGATCAGCTTCATCCGGTCTCATTCTGCACTTCCGTGCCGGTTGAGCTGAGGCCGACGCACTTGTCTATCCGTGGTCCCGGATCCAGACGGCTACCGACGCCGGCTGCATGCTCGAGGAGGTGGCAACTCCAACTCGTCAACGTTCCTCGAACCAATGTGTCGTCGGGAATCCGTGATCATGCTGTGATCAGTGGTTCAACCAATCCTATTGATTGTTCTACGTATAGTACGTATAGTACGTATCATGGCTCGACTCACCGTGAGCATCCCACAGGACCTCCACAACCGTCTGGAGAATTGGCGGGACCGCCTCAACATCTCCAAGGTGTGCCAAGAGGCATTGGAGCGGGAGTTGCGACGGCTAGAGGAGCTACCCGAGGATGCCAAGGCTCTGGGAAACTTGGTCGAGCGCCTCTCTCATGAGAAAGCGGACGGTGAGCGGCAATGGTTCTCCCAGGGTGTGTCCGACGGAATGACCTGGGCCCGGGGAGCGTCGTATGTCGATCTCAAGGCAGCAGCCGATACGACGGGTCCCACGCCCTCCGTGTCCTCGGCCATCGAAGACGGGAAGTCCTCGCACTCCGATGTCGTCGGTTTCGACGAGGACAGCTACGTGGCGGGGTGGAGATTCGCTGCCGGCGAAGTATGGCGGCGGGTCGCCACCAAGATCTAGGAGGCCAGCAATGAAGGTGCACCATTACCGGGAAGTCGCCCCGCTCTCGGTTTCGAGGATAGAGGAGACCACCCAAGGTATGACGATCCGGCGGGTGATCAGCGAAGTCGACGGAGCCACCGACTTCGTCATGGATGTGTTCGAGTTCGAGCCAGGAGGGCGGTCCGAGCTGCATTCGCATCCATGGGAGCACCAGATCTTTGTGGTCTCAGGCACAGGAGAGATCCGAGGCGGAGGGGAAGTTGTCCGGTTCGGCCCCGGTGAGGTGATCTTCATAGGCCCCGATGACGAACACCAGTTCCTCATCACCGGCACCGACCCGGTCGTGTTCGTCTGCGCCGTGCCCAAGGGAGCGTTGACCGCCTACTACCTCGATCGGGGCGAAAGCGGCGGGTGACATGGCGCTCGCCGCGGTCAACCCGAGGGTCGGTGCCCCATCGAAGGCCAGACGCAGGCCAGCGCCCATCGTCGTTCCTCGGATGGCGCCGCATCAGGAGGAGCCGGTACGCACCGTCTGGGACGATGGCGCGATTCGGGTCGTGACTTTGGCTCACGACCTGTCCGATGGCGAGGATAGGCTTTCCCTCGTGGAGCTCCTCGAGCGCGAGGGTCCGTTGGCGGCCCTGACCAGGGTCCAAGAAGAGGCGGCGAAAGGTCGGGGGTCGGTGGTCCTGGTCACCGGTGAGCCTGGGATCGGCAAAACGGCCCTTATGGCTCGATTCGCCCAGGACCGCTCGGAAGACAGCCGGATGTTGTGGGGGAACTGCGACGCCCTTTCCATCCCCAGACCGCTGGGCCCGTTTCGCGATCTCACCGCCTCAGGAGCCCTGGAGACGGCTCTCGACCACGACATGGCTCCTCACCGGTTTCATACCCTCCTCCTCGAAGAATTGGCGGCGGCGCCTTCACCCACGATCCTCGTCCTGGAGGACGTCCACTGGGCCGATCAGGCCACCGCCGATGCCATCACCGTGATCGGAAGGCGGATCGTCGCCCTCCCCGCGGTGCTGATCCTCACCTTCCGCACCGGGGAGCTCGACCCCGGCCATCCGCTCCCGGCCGCCCTCGAGGCCATCCGCAGCAGCATCGCCCTCTACCTCCAGCTCTCGCCCCTCTCCCGTTCCGCGGTGGCGACCCTGGCCGGGGATCAAAGCGACCGGGTGTATTCCGCCACCGGGGGCAATCCCTTCTACGTCACCGAGATGATCGCCGCCAGCCCCGCCGAGCTCCCTCCCTCGGTGGCCAACGCCGTCTTGGGCCGCGCCTCCCGCCTCGGCGAGGAGGCGCGGCGTCTGGTCGAGTTGGTCTCGATGGTGCCGACCCGGGTCCCCACCCAGGTCCTCGACATGGTGATGCCGAATTGGCCGGCCAAGGCGGAGGAACCCGAGCGACGTCAACTCCTGAGCGTCGACCTCCAACATGTCCGCTTTCGCCACGAACTGGCCCGGGCCGCCATCCGGTCCAGCGTCCCGGCCGCCCGCCGGCGCCGCCTCCACGCCGAGATCCTGGAGGCACTGCTGAAAACAGGAGCCGACCCGGCGGACATCGTGCATCATGGCGAGGCGGCGGGGAATCTCGAGGTGGTGGGGGCTTATGCGCTGGTGGCGGCCCGTCGGGCCGCGGCGGTCGAGTCGAACCGTGAGGCCCACGCCCACTATGCCCGCGCCGCGGATTTCGCTGACCGGCTCCCCCTTGCCGAGCAGGCTGCCCTCTTCGAGGAGTTGGCCATCGCCGCCTACACGGTGGACCGGCTCCCCGACGCGTTCTCCGCCATCGAACACGCCATCGAACTCAACCGGGAGCTAGGAGATGAGAGCGCCGTCGGGCGGTGTACCCGAGTCTTGTCCCGATGCCATTGGTACGCCGGGGACGGTGAGGCCTCAACCCGGGAGACGCATGCCGCCATCGAGATACTTGAGCCGTTGGGGGAGTCGGTGGAGTTGGCCCGCGCCTACAGCGGTCTGTCACAGCTCGCCATGCTCGCCGGCCGCGTCGAGGAGGCGGTGCAGTGGGGTACCCGGGCAGTCGACCTGGCCGAGCGGTTGGGGGCAGATGCGGTCAAGGCTCATGCACTGGTCAACATCGGCTCGGTGCGAATGCAGGTAGACCCGGCCGACACCGCCATCCTGCTCGAGGCCCATCGCCTCGCCGACCAAGTCGGGGATCGACACGAAGCGGTCCGGGCCCTGCTCAACCTCGGGTATACCGCCATGGTCTGGGTCCAACCCAAGACCGCCTGGCGCTTCACCAGGGAAGCCATCGCGTACGCAGAGGAACACCAAGTCGACGCATTGCTGCTCTATGCGCGGGTGATATCCGCCTGGCTCCGCCTCCGCGAGGGAGAATGGGAAGAGGCGGAGCGTATCGCCGGCGGCGTGGCCGCCAGGGACACCAATGTCACCCAGCTGCTGGCCAAGACGGTCCTCACCGAGCTGGCGGTAAGGAGAGGTGATCGCGACGCCGCCGACCGGCTCGCCGACCTTGCCGAGCAGGCTGAGCGCACCGCCGAGTTGGAGCGGATCGGCCCGGTCCTCCGGTTGGAGACCGAATGGGCTCTCAACACGGGAGCCCATCCGCCGGTGGCGCGGTTCGAGGCAGCGAAAGGGCTGACGACGGCGGCCGCGGGGTGGACTGAGATCACCGTGGCCGCATGGGCCGCCGTCGTAGGGATCGACATGCACGTCGCAGGCAAGGTGCCGGAGCCGTACCTCGCCATGATCGGCGGCGACTGGAAGCAGGCGGCGGAAGGGTTCGGTGCTGTCGGCTGGGAATATGATCGCGCCTTGATGCTGTCGCTCCTCAATGAGGAGGCAGGGCTGACCGAGGCCCTCGGCATCGCCCGTCGGCTTGGGGCCGGCCCACTGGAGGAGCGGGTGATCCAGCGGATGAGGCAGGTGGGAGTTGCTGTTCCCGCCAGGCCGCGAGAGTCGACCCTGGCCAATCCGGTCGGCCTGACCCCGAGACAGCTCGAGGTTCTCGACCTCCTCGCTGAAGGTCTCACCAACGCCGAGATCGGAGAGCGCCTCTACGTCTCGGTCCGCACCGTGGAGCACCACGTGGAGGCGATCCTCGGCAAGTTGGGAGTGTCCAACCGCCGTGAAGCCGCCCGTCGCTACGTGGCCCTCGACTCCGGCTGAAGCGACGTTCGCTCTCGGTAGACCGGCCGGTGATAGCCATCGCAGAGGATGATCATCCATGAGATCCGACCGTCGGTGACCCGGTAGTAGGCCTCTTGCTCGACAACCCAGTCGACGTCCGG
The DNA here is from genome assembly GCA_050741995.1 of Acidimicrobiia bacterium. GTDB lineage: Bacteria > Actinomycetota > Acidimicrobiia > Spongiisociales > ZC4RG35 > JARDZU01. Next base: position 4,331 of record JBOGEU010000813.1, read on the forward strand.
TGACACGGGCCCGAGGCCCACGTCATGGTGCCACTGCGACATGAGGGGGCTCTTGGCTAGGAAGGAGTAGCTGAGCTTGTACTGACCGTCTCGGCCGTTGGGGCGGACCTTGCACTTCAAGACGCCGGTGAGGAAGTCGGTTTCCTCGTAGAACCAGAGCTTGAAGATATCGATGGCCTGTTCGACCGCTCCCGGGCCTTTCGCCTCGTTGTATTTCCCCGGGGTGAGGCCGCGCAGCTGGAGATCGGGATGCAGGATCGAAGCGACCCTCTCCCAGTCAGCATCAGCCAATGCCGCCACCAGCGCCGGGCCCGCCTCTGTCGCGGTGTGTGCCGCCTCCACCCTCATCACGCCTCCTCGCCTCGATGGAGGCACCACGATGGATGGCCGACCCGGACCGGTCGAGGGCGGCCTTGTTGGCTTCCCCGTCCTTGCGAGCCAGGATGGAGACGCTCTTAACTCCATACCGCTCGCTGGCCCCGAGTGCCTGCTCGGACAGGAATCGGTATTGGTTCTTCTTCATCAACTCGAGGCGCAATCCCCCCGCCTCGATCGCCTCCTGATATGCATCCTGTTGGGCGGCGCCGCCGATGCACGACGCCCAGAGGTCGGTATTGGCCACGATCTGGGGGGTGAGCTCCACCTCGGCGACGATGTCGGCAATGGCGAAACGCCCGCCGGGCCGCAGCATCCGCATCGCCTCGGCGAACACCCGACGCTTGTCGGGGCGAGATTGATCACCCCGTTGGAAATAACCACGTCGAAACTGCCGTCGGGAAAGGGCAGCCGCTCGATGTTGCCTTCGGTGAAGGTCACCTGGTCGAGGCCGGCCTCCGCTCGGAGACGTTCTGCCTTGGCCAGCTGCTCGGGGGTCATGTCGATGCCGACAACGCGGCCTGTGCGACCGACCCGGAGAGCGGCGAAGAACACATCCATCCCCGACCCCGAGCCCAGGTCGAGTACCTGCTCACCCTCCTTCAGGTCGGCGAGATCGAAGAAGTAACCCACCCCGGCGA
>JBOGEU010000814.1:0-2551 GCA_050741995.1 Acidimicrobiia bacterium
CCGCTGATCGCCCTGCTCAACGGGATTGCCAACGGCACGCTCAAGCTGTTCAAGGTCGATCCGGCCGATGCCCTCGAGATGGGCCACTCGGCAGAGGACCTCGCCGTGATCATCTCCACCGGCAGGAGGGAGGGGGTGATCGAGGACTTTGCCCACAGGCTCCTGACCGGGGCCATCGTCTTTGGGGATCTCGACGCTTCCGAGGTGATGGTTCCGCGGCCCGACGTCATGGGTGCTCCCGAGGACGCCACAGTCGCCCGCATCCAGGAGTTGATGAGAGTCAGCGGACATTCGCGCATTCCGATCCACGGCGACGACCTGGATGACATCCGCGGCTTCGTCCACGTCAAGGACCTGATGGCCGTCGAGGGCGACAGCAGGGAAACCGCGCTCGACCCGGCCCTGATCCGCGAAGCCCTCGTGGTCCCGGAGACCGCTCCTTTGCGCTCGGTCCTCGCCGAGATGCGCAAAGCACGCAGCCATCTCGGAATCGTCGTCGACGAGCATGGGAGCACCGCGGGGATCATCACCCTCGAGGACATCGCCGAGGAGCTGGTCGGGGAGATCGCCGATGAGCACGACCCTCGTGAGCAGCGGGTGTCGGTGGACCCGAGTGGCCGGGTCGTCACCGCCGGCACGGTTCGGCCCGATGAGCTCTCCCGTTACGGGATCAAGCTGCCGAGCGGGGACTACGAGACAATCGGCGGCCTGGTGATGGACCGTCTCGGGCGACTGCCACGCCGGGGTGATGTGATCGAGGACGAGAGGTGGCGCTTGAAGGTCCTGTCCACCGACGGCCGACGAGTGCGTCAGGTCGAGGTGGTTTCTCTCGCCGATCATCGGCCGGATTGACCGAGCCCTGTGCGCCACTCACATCGCGATGGACGGGACCCGGAGGTCCCGTCCATCATCCTGATCCTGGTCTGATCAGGAAGCCCACTCGCTCAGCTTGTCCTGGATCCTCTCCGCGGTCTCGCCGGTGGTTTCTATGATTCGCCCTGCGAATTGCTCGAAATTCCCCCGGGCCTGCTCGACCTCCTGGTCGGTCAGGTCACCCCACTCAGCCCTGATCTTGCCTTTGACCCGCTGCCAGGTCCCCTCGTCCTGGAGCCGGTCATGCCACTCCCGCCCGGCAGAGATGTCGTCTTGCATCGGGTTGTTCATCGAAATCTCCTCTTGAGAACTCACCTCCGGGACATCCCGAAGACAGTTCTCTATTACCCGTGAGGGAGGGCCACGAAACGAGGGCGAGTGTGGCCTAGTTGGAGCGGCCGACCACGAACCCGAGGAGCAGGCCGCCTGCGGCGGCCCAGACCACAGAGAAGTCGTCGCCGACCGCGGCGATGGATGGGGCGCTGACGATCCTCATGATCGCCGCCCCGACGATGCCGCCGATGACCCCGATGAGAGCAGCGCCGAACAGGTTGTCGGCACTGGCGAAGAAGCCGCCGATGACCCCCGCCAGGGCTCCCACGCCGCCAACGACGGCAAGTGCTTCCCAGGTGGATGCTGCCAGGAACATGCCGGACAGACTAAGTCGGCAGCAGGTAGCTGTCGATGACCAATCGGCCTCAGGCCGATACGACTTTTTCCTCGACTACGTGGGTCATCGGAAATTGCACCGAGCGACCGGCCATGCTGAACGGATCGGTGAGCATCACGACGATGGTGCTCGGCCCGCGGCTGACCACGTGACCGGTGTAAGTGTGGAATCCGTCTTGATCTTGGGTTATGAAGGTAACGACCATGTCTATATCACTCCGACTCATTTCATCGGTCAAACGTTTCAAGTTCCGTAGGGCCTTCCGGCTCATAATGGCCACCCGCGGCCGACCTACCCGGTTTATCCGCCTGTTACGAAAGCCTGCATAAATTCGGTGTCGACGTGCGCCTGCTAGTTGTCGAAGACGAGCCGGATCTGGCAAATGCGATAGCCAGGGGGTTGCGCCGCGACGGTCATGCGGTCGATACCGCCCTCACCGCGGGCGATGCCGATATCAAGCTCCGGACTGCGGGCTACGACCTGGTCTGTCTCGACTGGAGCCTGCCGGACGGGTCAGGAATCGCCCTGTGCCGGGATCTGGTGAGTGGCTCCCTGCCGACCTTGGAAGGAGACAGGCCGCGGATCTTGATGCTTACCGCACGCGACGGGGTCGAAGACAGGGTGGCGGGTCTCGACTCGGGGGCGGACGATTACGTGGTCAAGCCTTTCGCCTTCGCCGAGCTCTCGGCCCGGGTGCGTGCCCTGCTCCGTCGCGACGATCAGACCGACCCGGTGATCGAGGTCGGGCTGCTAAGACTGGACCCGGCTCGATTCGAGGCCGTCAGGGATGGGCGGCCTCTGGAGCTGACGGCGAAAGAGTTCTCGCTCCTCCACTATTTCATGGCGCATGCCGGTGAAGTCCTCAGCCAGGAGCATCTGCTGGAACATGTTTGGGACGAGATGGCTGACCCTTTGACCAATGTCGTCCGGGTCACCGTGAGCAACCTTCGCAAGAAGTTGGGGGAGCCCCAGCTCATCCAGACGGTGCCCGGCCGCGGCTACCGATTG